>JANOLY010000591.1:0-3980 GCA_031420055.1 Burkholderiales bacterium
TTGACGATGAGGTCAAAGCGCGGCTCGGGTGGCGGCGGCGGCGCCGCCAGCGGTGGTTCGGCAGCCGGGGGCGGCGCGGCGGCCTGGGCCACCGCAGCGGGGACTGCCGCCGGCGCCTTGGCGGCCTGCGCGGCGATCTCGGCGCGCAGTTGGACGCTGAGGTCGGGCACGGTGGTCTGGCGCAAGGGCGGCCTGTCGGCGCAGGCCGTCAACATCAGGACAGCGGCCAGCGACAGCAGGCCGCGCAGGGGCGCCAGCGGGGTCGGGCCGTGGGGGGTAGAGCAGCGCTTCATCGCGGTTCACCTGGGCGTTGCATGCATGAGGGGCGGTCAGCGCAGGCCGCCAGGGCCTGTGCAGTGCGGGTGAGGGTGTCGCCCGGGCGGGCGGCGGTGGTGGGCGTGGCCGATTCGGGCACCGGGCGCTTGACCACGCCGGCAAACAGCGGCAGGCGCTGCAGTTGGCGGCCGTGGCGCACCACGATGGCGCTGTCGTCGATGCGTTCTATGCGCGCGCCACCCAGCAGGTCGCCCACGCCCAGGCGGCGGCCGTCGGCGATGACGTAGCGCACGCCGTCGATGACCATCAGGTGGCGCGCCACCACCGGCGCGGCATCGGCCAGGTTGCCGCTGCCGGGCGCGGCCGCCGGCCGCTGGGCGGGTGGCGGCTGCATCGGGTCGCGCGCGCTGTCGCTGGCCGCTGCGGTGCCGGCCAGCAGCAAGCCGGCAGTGATCAAGGGCAGGGCGTTCATGGCAGGGCTCCCAACAGGTAGACACGCGCGGTCAGCACTGGCAGCTCACCGCTGCTGGCGATGGACAAAGCGCCCCAGCGCAGCGCGGGAAGGGCACTTTCGGTGTCGGCCACGTATTGCGCCAGGTCGGGGTAGCTGCCACGCAACTTGATCTCCACGCCTTGCAGCGGCAAGGCCGCGGCGTTGGTGCCCAAGGCGCTGGCCACCGGTGGGGCCGACGCGGCGAGCGTGGCCAGGCGCAACAAGGTCAGGCGCTCATAGCGGCGCAGCACACGTTCCAGCAGCTCGGGCAGCCTGGCGCCTGGCGAGCCCTGGGCCAGGCCTTGGGCGATCTGTGCATCCAGCGCTTGCTGCTGCGCGCGTGCTTCGGCCAATTGCCGGGCCAGCCTGGCAGCCGGCGTGTCGGCGTCGGCGCCGCCGCCGGCCAGCTTGGTACGCAGCGTGTCGATCTGCGTCGACTCTGCGCGGCGCTGGGCGAGCAGCGATTTCTGTTCGGCCAGGCGTGGCGACATCACCAGCCCATCGGCCAGCGCCACCAAGGCGATCGACAGCGACACGAACATGATGGCGCGCTCGCGCAGCGACAGCGCGTCCACACGCTGCGCCTGTTGCTTCAAGAAGGCCTTCATGGGCGCGCTCCTGCAGCGGTGGCGGGCGCTGCGGCCGGCGCGCCGCTGCGCCCGCTGACGACCCGGAACGACCAGCTCTCGCCACCGCTGCTGCCGGGGTTGCCGCTGGGCGCGTCGCGGCGCTCGACCATCACGGCCTCCAGCGCCTGGCCGGCCAGGGCCGGGTTGGCCTGAAGGCGGTCCAGCCAGGGCCGCAGCGCCTCGGGTTGCAGGGTGGCCCCGGCCAGTTCAACCCGGCCGTCGACCAGGTTCACTTCGGTCAACCAGGCCGAACTGGGCAGCGTCTGCGCCAACAAGCGCAGCAACGTCGAGCGGCTGACCCGGCTGTCGGCGGCCTGCGTGCTGATGCTGGCAAGCACGGCTTGGCGTTCGGCCAGCAGGCGGCGGGCCTGTGCCAGTTCCTGCTCCAGCGCACTGAGGTTGCTCGGCCCGGCCGGCCGTGCCGCCAGCGCCAATTGCAGCCGCAGCCGCTCGGCGGTGTCGACGGCGGTGGCCGCGGCCAGGTCACGGCGCAGGCCCTGGGTTTGGCTGACCGACCAGATGCTCAAGGCCACCAGCCCCGCGGCCAACACCGCCAACGACTGCAACATGGCCAGCGCCGAGAAGTAGCGCCTGGGTGCCAACAGGATGGGGCTGTAGAGGTTGATCTGTTGCGCCATGTCGAATCGCTGCTTTCAGAGCCGGCGCGTGTCGGTGCGCAGCAGCAGGCCCAGCACCGGCCGCAGTGCGTCACGCAAGGCCGGGTCGGGCGCGCAGGCGCCGAGTTCAGGAAATCTTGCATCGATGTCGAGCACGCTCACCGGCTGCCCGAGTTGCTGTGACAACAGGCTCGCCAGTCGTGGCGACGACTCACCCACCTGCACCCACAGCCGGGCCAGTGGCAGGTCGGGCCAGGACCGCTCCCAGACGTCGAACGAGCGCTGCAGCTCGACCACCATGCGCGGTGCTTCGTCGCTGGTGTGGTGCGCGGTGTCGGGCTCGGCGCCGTAGTCGATGAAGTCCAGGGCCTCCAGCGCCTCTAGGGCCACCGCCGGCTTGGCGGCTGCGACCAGTGCGGCTGCGGCCAGGGCGCCCGGGCTGGCCTGGACACCCGGCGCGGCCAGGGCGTCGGCATCGAGTCGGCGGGTGTAGTACAGCTCGCCGGCCACGCACACGGTCAGCAGGCATTGCTCGCCGTGCTGCACCAGTGCGGCGGTGGCGCGTTCGGCCAGGCCGTCGCGGCGGGCCTGTTCGGCGTGCAGGTTGCGCTGGGTGGTTTCTGCCAGGTCGATCACGCTCAGCGCCAGGCCCGCGGCCTGGCAGCGCTCGGTCAGTTCGCGGACAACGCCGCTGCGCGCCGCGGCCACGAACAGCTGGCGGTGCGGCCGCGGCTTGTCGTCGCCGACGAACATGACGTCGATGATGGTGTCGTCCAGCCGGCCCTCGACCTGGTCCTTGATGCGCCAACGGGCGGCGGCCTTCATCTCTTCGGGTTTGACGGCCGGGGCTTCCACCTGCAGCAGCTGGGCCTGGTTCAGCGGCAGCACGGCGCTGACCTGTTGTGCCGGCAGCCCCAGGGCCTGCACCCGCCGGGCAAAGGCCGCGGGCGTGTCACTGCCGCGCGCCAGTTGGCCGCAACGCAGCAGCCGGCCGTGGTGGTCGGCCTGGGCGTACAAGAAGTGGTCCGTGCTGCTGGCAATCGCCAGCCGGCCCGGCACCGGGCGTGGCTTGAACAGGGTGGGCAGGTTGAACTTCATGCTCAGTAGTTCTCGCGCCGGTAGACCAGGCTGTCCATGCCGCGCTGGCGGCCGAAAGTGGCGCGCGCCGCGGGGTCGTTGCTGTAGCTGCTGGCGCAGAAGTTGCCACGCAGGTAGGCCAGGTTGGCGCCCGCGCTGGCGGCGTCACCCAGGCCCGGGGTCCAGCTTTGCAGGCAGGATGCATCGGTGGCCGCGCTGCCCAGGCTCAGCGCCACGTCGTAGGTGCCCGAGCGCCCACCGCCCGGCGCGGCCAGGCGCAGTGAGCCGGCACCGCTGGCCAGTGTGATGGCGGCGCTGGCGGCGGTGTCTGCAGTGGTCAGCGTGCCGCGCAGGTTGCCGAAGTTCATGGCCGTGGTGGCCACCGTGGTGCAGCTGTCCAGCGTGTTGGTGTCGAAGGCGCTGCCGTTCCAGGACTGCGCCGCCACCGGCAGGCTCAAGCTGCGGTCGGCCGCGCCCGCGGCGCTGCTCAGGCGCAGGCGGCCGAAACGCAGCGGCACGCTGGTCACGGTGGTGCGGTCGTTGCCGCCGCCCGAGGCGCTGGCCATGTCGAAGGCCGCCATGGCCACGCCGTCACTGTCCACCGGGGCGACGCCAAAGTTGGCGCTGAAGGGGCCGTCGGGCGTGCTTGCGCGTGCGGCGTTGGCGGTGATCGTGATGCCGCTGGCCACGCCGTTGCTGAAACTGCCCGTGGCGCTGCCCAGCGCCAGCCGCGTGCTGGCCACGGTGAACACGGTGGTGGCGTCGCGCCCGGCCAGGTTCCAGGTGGCCGAGCTCGGGTCGAGCTTGGCGAAGCCGCCGGTGTAGTTGGTGGTGGTGGCGCCGGCGGTGTTCTGCGCGGTGAGTGTCAGCCCGAGGCGGAAGTTTTCA
>JANOLY010000592.1:0-2348 GCA_031420055.1 Burkholderiales bacterium
CTACGACTCGATGATCGCCAAGCTCATCGTGCACGGCCGCGACCGGGCCGACGCCATCGCGAAGATGCGCGACGCGCTCAACAGCTTCGTCATTCGCGGCATCAGCAGCAACATCCCTTTCCAGGCCGCGCTGCTGGCGCACCCGAAGTTTGCTGCCGGCGACTTCAACACCGGCTTCATCGCTGAACACTACAGTGGCGGTTTTTCTGCCGCTGACGTGCCACATGACGACCCGCTGTTCCTGGTCGCCCTGGCCGCCTACGTGCGGCGCAAGGCGCGTGAGCGCTCGGCCGGCATCAGCGGCCAGTTGCCCGGCCACGGTGTCAAGTCCTTGCCAGACCTGGTGGTGGTGGTGCTGGGCGCTGGCGGCGCGCAAGAGCACCATGCCGTTCGCATCGACCAATTCGACCCCGTTTCCGGAGAGTCCGACGTGCTGATTGGCGAGCGCCATTTTGCGTTGCAAAGCTCCAGCAAGCTCGGGGACCTGTTGATGGTTGGCATTTGCGATGGCAAGCCTTTTACGGCGCAGGTGGAACGCAGCGGCGTGAAGAACCCACTGGGCATTCGGGTGTCGCACAACGGCAGCCAGATCGAAACTCTGGTGCTGCTGCCGCGCGCTGCCGAGTTGTACAAACTGATGCCGCACAAGGCGCCGCCCGACCTGAGCAAGTTCTTGCTGTCGCCGATGCCGGGGCTGCTGGCCGACATCAGCGTGGTGGCAGGCCAAAAGGTGCTGGCTGGTGAGCGGCTGGCGGTCATTGAGGCGATGAAAATGGAGAACATCCTCACCGCCATGCAAGACGGCACCGTGAGCGAGTTGCTGGCTAAAAAGGGCGATAGCCTGGCAGTGGACCAGCCGATCCTGAGCTTTGTCTGAATCGCCGTGTACGCTGTCCAGAATTGCACAGTTTTGGGGCGCCGTTGGGGTAGTCACCAAGCACGCTTACCCGTGTGCCAGCAAGGAGCAGGCATGTGGGCCACTACAGTCAGGTTATGGCCGACGCGATGATTCCCTTGACGGTGCCCGAACCACGGGCTGGCGCCATCGTGCGCCGTACCGTGCGCCTGTCCGCGAGCCTGAGCATATCGACGCCATGACGCCCGACGACATCATTCTGGAAACACGCGGTCTGAGCAAAGAGTTCAAAGGCTTCGTGGCCGTGGACCAGGTGAATCTGCGTGTGCGCCGCGGCACCATCCATGCGCTGATAGGGCCCAACGGGGCCGGCAAGACCACCTGCTTCAACCTGCTGACCAAGTTCATCGCACCAACGGCGGGAACGATCCTGTTCAACGGCATCGACATCACGGCCGAGCGGCCGGCACACATTGCGCGCCGCGGCATCATCCGCTCGTTCCAGATTTCGGCCACCTTCCCGCACCTGAGCGTGCTCGAGAACGTGCGCATTGGCTTGCAGCGCGGGCTCGGTAACTCGTTTCACTTCTGGAAGTCCGAACGCACGCTGGAACAATTGACGCCACAGGCGATGGAACTGCTGGAAACGGTGGGCTTGACCGAGTTCGCCAATTTCGTGGCGGTAGAACTGCCCTACGGCCGCAAGCGCGCGCTGGAGATTGCCACCACGCTGGCGATGGCGCCTGAGCTGATGCTGCTCGACGAGCCCACGGCCGGCATGGGGCATGAAGACGTCGATCGCGTCATGCATCTGATCAAGAAGGTCTCCGCCAACCGCACCGTGCTGATGGTCGAACACAACATGAAGGTCGTATCGACGATCGCCGACACGATCAGTGTGCTGCAGCGCGGCCAGGTGATCGCCGAAGGCGCCTACGACACGGTGTCGACCAACCCGCAGGTGCTGGAGGCCTACATGGGCAGCGCCGAGATCGAACTGCAGGGCGCACATGGCTAGCACAGAGTGCCTGCGTATCAGCGGCCTGCACGCCTTTTACGGCGAGTCGCACATCCTGCACGGGGTTGACTTGAGCGTGAACCGCGGCGAGGTGGTGACCCTGCTCGGGCGCAACGGCGCCGGGCGCACGACGATGCTGAAGGCCATCCTCGGCCTGGTCGGCCGTCGCACCGGCTCGATCATGATCGACGGCGTCGAGGCGGTTCACCTGCCGCCCCACCGGATTGCCCGGCTCGGCATCGGCTTTTGCCCCGAAGAACGCGGCATCTTCGCCAGCCTGACCTGCGAAGAGAACCTGCTGCTGCCGCCGACAGTAGCCAGCGGCGGCATGGGCCTGGACGAGATCTATTCGATCTTCCCCAACCTGCACGAGCGCCGCGCCAGCCCGGGCACGCGCCTGTCGGGCGGCGAGCAGCAGATGCTGGCGGTGGCGCGCATCCTGCGCAGCGGCGCCCGCTTGCTGCTGCTGGATGA
>JANOLY010000593.1:0-1533 GCA_031420055.1 Burkholderiales bacterium
CCATGGCCAGCACGCCGGCCACGGCCACCGCGCCGCTGGCCAAGGCCGCCATCGACCCGCAGATGGCCGCGCGCCACCCACTGCGCATCTTGCTCGCCGAAGACAACCTAGTGAACCAGAAGCTGGCGCTGCGCCTGCTCAGCCAGATGGGCTACACGGCCGACGTGGCCGTGAACGGCTTGAAGGCCCTGGAGGCCGTCACCGCCAAGCGCTACGACCTGGTGCTGATGGACGTGCAGATGCCCGAGATGGACGGGCTGGAAGCCGCCCGCCGCATCACCGCCCAGTGGCCGCCGGGCGAGCGCCCGCGCATCGTGGCCATGACCGCCAACGCCATGCAGGGCGACCGCGAGGCCTGCCTGGCTGCGGGCATGGACGACTACGTGACCAAGCCGATACGGGTGGACGCGCTGGTGCAGGCACTGCAGGCCACGGCGCTGCAAACGCGGCGCTGAACGATGCGCCCCATGCTTGCTTCAGCCCGGCAGCAAGGCGCAGCGCTCGATTCGCGCCAACGTCTCGCCCATGGCTTCTCGCGCCATGGCGGTGTCGTAGTTGGCCTGGCCGCGCAGCCACCAGCCATCGCTCAGGCCGAAGTAGCGGCACAGGCGCAAATCGGTGTCGGCGGTGATGGCGCGCTTGCCCATCACGATGTCACCGATGCGTTGCGGCGGCACGCCGATGTCCTTCGCCAGCCGGTACTTGGTCAGCCCCAGCGGCTTGAGGAATTCTTCGTCCAGCATCTCGCCGGGGGACACGGGTGCAACGGTGCGCATGATGAAAACCTTTCAGTGGTAGTCGACGATCTCGACCTCGGCCGCCCCTTGCGCAGTCCAGACGAAGCACACCCGCCACTGGTCATTGATGCGGATGCTGTGCTGCCCCTTGCGGCTGCCCTTCAGGGCTTCGAGCTGGTTGCCGGGCGGCACGCGCAGGTCGTTCAGCACCAAAGACCAATCCAGCTGTTCCAGCTTGCGCAGTGCGGACCGCTCGACATTCACCCAGCGCCGCACGCGCTGGCCCCTGAAGAGCGCTTCGGTGTCCCTGCACTTGAAGCTCTGGATGGCCATGCCGCCATAATAACGCCTGCCGTTAATAGCGTCAAACCGCCCGCAGCACACAGTGCCGTGGTGGAGAAGTGATGAATTCTGTCGAGCAGCGAACCGTAAGTGGAGCTACACCCGTGACCCCAACCCCGATGCAGACCATCGCCGACCTGGCCCGCGCCGGCCGCCATGCCGACGCCGTGAAAGCCGCCACCACCGCATTGGCCGCCCCCGGCCTGGCGGCCACTGAGCGACTGCTGTGGCTGCAAGGCCGCGCGCACAGCCTGCTGGCGCTGCTGGAACTGCAAAGCGCCGAGGCCGATGCCCAGGCCATGCTGGCGCTGGCGGACCGAAGCCGCGTTGCCGCCCACCGGGCGCGCGCGCTGGCCTGCCTGGCGCATGTGCAGACGCGCCAGGAGCGATACGCGCTGGCACTGGCGACAGCCGGCGCGGCCCTGCAGGCAGCGCGCCGCAGCCGCCGCAGCGA
>JANOLY010000594.1:0-4409 GCA_031420055.1 Burkholderiales bacterium
CTGGGCGCTGGCGGTGGGCTTGTTGACGCTGGCCGTGGCGATGGGCCTGCGCTGGCTGTGGCCGCGTGGGCCGACGATGTTGCTGGCCCTGGTGGCGGGCACCTTGGCCAGCGTGGCCGCCAGTTCCTGGGGCAGCGCCAAGTTGGACCGACTGGGCGCGCTGCCACAGGTCTGGCCGCACTGGCAGGTGCCGGCGCTGGCCTGGGACGACATCGGCCAACTGGCGACGATTGCCCTGGCGCTGACCATCGTGGCGCTGGGCCAGTCGGTGGCCATTGCCAAGGCCTTGGCCGCGCGCAGCGGGCAAGTGTTGGAAGTGAACCGTGAGTGCCTGGGTTAGGGCCTGGCCAACATGACGGGCCCGTTCTTCTCGTGCTTCGTGGCCTGTGGTTCGCTCAACCGCTCGGTGCCGCACCTGGACGCGGGCGCGCGCACGCCCCTGTCGGCGCTGATGGCCGGCGCCTTGCTGCTGACCGGTGTGGCGCTGGCCACGCCGCTGCTGGCCTGGGTGCCGCTGGCGGCCGTCAACGCCGTGCTGCTGCTGGTGGCCTGGAGCCTGGTGGACCGCGTGCAGTGGCGCGAGCTGTGGCAGCTCGACCGCCGTGAGGCCGCGGTGGCGGCTGGCACGCTGGCCGCCACGCTGCTGCTGCCGCTCGAGGCGGCCATCTTGTCCGGCGTGGCCGCCTCACTCGTCGTCTACCTGCACCGCACGGCGCACCCGGCGCTGCGCACCATGGGCTTTGACCAGCCGCCGGTACCCGGCAGCGCGCGGCCGTTCGTGGTGCTTCAGCCTGGCGCGCCACAGTGCCCGCAACTCACGCTACTGCGCATGGAAGGCAGCGTGTACTTTGGCGCCGTGGCGCATGTGGGCGACGCGCTGCAGGCGCTGCGCGACGCCCAGCCCCCGGCACGCCACCTGCTGGTGATGGCCAAGAGCATGAACTCTGTCGACCACGCCGGCGCGGCGCTGTGGGAGCAAGAGCGCCGCCGCCGTATCGAGATGGGGGGCGATCTCTACTTCCACCGCCCGCAGCCCGAGGTGGTGGCCACCTGGGCGCAGAGCGGCTTTGTGCAGCGCCTGGGTGGCGACCATCTGTACGCCGACAAGCGCAGCGCCATCGCCGCCATCGTGCCGCGACTGGATGGCGCGGTGTGCGCCGGCTGCCGCGCGCGCGTGTTCGAAGAATGTGCAGCGCAGCCTGGGCCTGCAGCCAACACAACGGCGCCGACACCGCTGGCGCTGCCCGGCGTGTAGCCATGGCATCCCGCCCAGTGTTTCTTCCAATGCGCTGCCATATACTTCGCCATATGGCAACGCAGCAAACACCCCATCCCCGTCCAACCGCCCGGGTCGGATGGAATAACCGTGTGCAAACGGTATCGATCCCGGTTGGTTTCCGCTTCCCTGAGTCGGTGCGTGAGGTCTTCATACGCCGCGAGGGCGAGAGCGTCGTCCTGACGCCGCGCCCCAGCGATTGGTCAGGCTTCTTCGCGTCGAACCTGAAGGTCTCAGCCGACTTCATGGACGGTGCTGATCGGCTCCCGATTCAGGAGCGTTCGTTTTGACGGCAACGGTTTACATGCTCGACACCGACACCTGTATCTTCCTGATGCGTGGGGAGTCGCCGGCCTTGGCGGCACGCGTCCAGGCCATTGCACTTCAGCGCCAAGTCATGTCAGCGGTGACGTTTGCCGAATTGAGCTATGGCGTGCGCGCATCCGCGGCCGCCAAGCGCAAGCAGAATCAGGCTGTGCTGGACAACTTGGCTTTGCATCTGGCTGTGCTCGACTGGCCACAAGAGGCTGCCCTGCACTACGCCGAGATTCGTTTCGATCTGAAGAAGCGCGGCGCTCAACTGGGCGCTGCCGATCTCATGATTGCCGCGCATGCCCGGGTCATGGAGGCCACGGTGGTCACCAACAACACCAAGGACTTCGGGCGTGTCAGGGGCTTGCAGGTCGAGAACTGGCTGAAGTAGAAGCACCCGCCGGGCTGCTTTGTTCGAGCCCGTCGGCAAGAAGCAGGCTCTCCAGGCATTGTTCGGTGATGCCGTAGAACGCCTTGATCTCGCTCACCTGCGCCAGCGCCTCATCGGGCGACGCAGACTGGCGGCGCTTCACGGCCAGGATCATCTTGTTCTTGCGCGTGTGCTCCAGCGACACGAACTCAAAGACTTGCGTGTCGTAGCCCTGCGATTCCAGCAGCAGCGCGCGCAGGCTGTCGGTCACCATCTCGGCCTGCTGTTCGTGGTGCACGCCGTGCTGCAGGATGGGCCGCATCGGGTGCGGGCTCAGCAACTGCGGGCGGATCTGCTTGTGGCAGCAGGGCGAGCACATGATGATGTCGGCGCCCGCGCGCAGCCCCAGGTGGATGGCGTGGTCGGTGGCCACGTCGCAGGCGTGCAGGGCGATCATCACGTTCAACGCGCCGGGCTCGTGGTGGCGCACATCGCCCAGCGCCATGCGCAGTCCCTGCAGGCCCAGCCGGGCTATTGCCGCGTTGCCCTGGTCCACCAGGTCCGCTCGCAGCTCCACGCCCACTACGTCGGGCTGCACACCGTGGGTTTGTTGCAGCCAGTCGTGCACGGCAAAGGCCAGGTAGCCCTTGCCCGCGCCGAAGTCCGCCACGCGCAGCTGCTTTGCATCGGCCAGGCATGACGAGGCCAGGGCGTGGGCGAAGACTTCGACGAACTTGTTGATCTGCTTCCACTTGCGCGCCATCGCCGGCACGAGCTGGTGCTGCGCGGTGGTGACGCCCAGCTCGACCAGAAAGGGGCGGCTGATGTCGATCCAACGCTGCTTGGCGCGGTCGTGGGTTTGCGCCGGCGCCTGTGCCGGCACGGCTGCGGCGGCTTCGTCGGGCAGCGGGGTCGCGGCCGTCACCGTCAGCGTGCCGCCGCCTTTGCGGTTCAGCTTGAGCTGCGTTTCTTCACCCGGGGTGAAGAGGTGCGCATTGCGAAACGACGCGCCCACCAGCTCACGGACTCGCGCCACCGCTTCACCGACCGCCAGGTTCTTGGTGATGTCGCGTGTGTCGTAGCGGTACAGAAAGCTCAAACAAACCTGGCCGCGCAGTTCCAGTGCGCGCACCGTGAGGCGCTGCAAGCCCGGCTCGGCGCCCTGCGGCCGGGCCAGCACCAGGCGGATGAAGCGGCCCTGGGCCAGGCTGCCTTCCAGCAGCGCAAAGAAGCCCTCGGGCGCGGCTGCGGCCGGCGGGTTGGTCACGGCAGACTGGCCCGCAGGTAGTCCTCAACACCCATGCGCACGGCGCGCGCCATCAGCGCCCGAAAGTCCGGGTCGAGCAGGCGCGCTTCTTCGCCGGGGTGCGACACAAAGGCCTGCTCGAACAAGATCGCCGGCATCCACGTCACCAGCCGCGTGGGCGCGTAGTTGAAGGCGCCGATCACGCCGAAGTCGGGCAGGCCCGTCAGCTCCAGCAGTCGGCGCTGCACGGCCACCGCCAGGTCGCGGCCCGTGGGGTGCTTGTAGTAGGTGCTGGTGCCGGCGGCGCGCAGGTAGCCCAGGGTGGTGTCCGCGCTGTTGGCATGCACGCTGATGAACAACTGCGCCTCAGACGCCGTCACGCGCCGGGCGCGTTCGCGCTGCGGCGGGTTGTCGTCACCTTCGCGCACCTGCACCACTTGCGCGCCGGCGGCTTCCAGCTCGGCCTGCAAGGCCAGCGCGGTCCAGCGGTTGATGTCTTTCTCGGGCACGCCCGTGGCGCCCACGGCCCCCAGGTTGTCGGCGCTGCCGTGGCCGGCTTCCAGCGCCACGCGCAGGCCTGCCAGCGGCGAGCCGGTGGCCGGCAACACGGGGGCCGGGCGCAGGGCGATGCGCAGGCTGGCGCCCACGCGCTCGGCGCGCCAGCCCCACAGTCGGCCGCCGACCAGTTCGATGTGCACACGCACGCGGTCGGCGCCGGTCTGTTCGACGCGTGCCTCGCGCACCAGCCGCGTGGTGGCGCGGTGGGTGATCCAGGTGGCGGCCTCGTGGGCGCCCCAGATGTCGAGCTGCAGCATCTGCCCGCCGCCTGGCACGCTCACGGCGCGCACCGCATACGGCTGGCCCGGCGGCAGTGCCAAGGTGACGGTGTCGCCATCGGCCGCGTTTGCGCCGCCGGCCACCGACACATTGGTGAACACCGCATACGGCCGCAGCGTGCCGGGCGGTGCAGGCTGCACCGAGCGTTCGGCCACCCAGGCCGTGGTGTCGGGCGACAACTGCACGCGCAGCCGGTCGCCGCGCTGCCCGCTCAACTGCAACACGGTGCCGGCGGGCAGCTCGGCCAGGTTGGGGCCGCCCAGGCGCACCTCGTGCAGACCGTGCAGCAGGTCGGCGCCGGTCTGTTCGACGCGTGCCTCGCGCACCAGCCGCGTGGTGGCGCGGTGGGTGATCCAGGTGGCGGCCTC
>JANOLY010000595.1:0-5127 GCA_031420055.1 Burkholderiales bacterium
CCGCGTGCTGGCCGAACAGCTGGCCGGCCGCGCCGCACCGCTGGACGTGGCACGGCTCGGCGTGGCGCGCCTTCGCTGACGGGGCAGCAGGTCCAGAATGCTGCCATGACCCCCACCGGCGGCCCCCAGCGCATTCCCTCCCCGGGGCGTGCCTGGCCGCTGCACAACACGGCCGCGACGCGCTTGGCCGAGTCACTGGCGCTGGCGCAGCACCCTGCCGGCAGCTTGATGTCGCGCGACGGCCTGGCGGTGGCGCAGTTGGCGATGGCCATGGCGCCGCATGCCCGCGCTGTGCATGTCTACGCCGGGCCAGGCAACAACGGCGGCGACGGCCTGGTGGCCGCGCGGCATCTGCATGCGGCAGGCAAGCAGGTGTGGGTGACGTTGCTGGGCGACCCGGCACAGCTGCCGCCTGAGGCCTCCGCGGCCTTCAAAGACGCGGCTACAGCCGGCGTACCGATGCGCCGCTGGTCGGGGCAAGCCGATTCCCTCACTGCACGATGCGACCTGGCCGTCGACGCCTTGCTGGGGCTGGGTGCCGCCCGCGCCGTCACGGGCGACCTGGCCGATGCCATCACGGCCATCAACCAGTGCGGCGCGCCAGTGCTTGCCGTGGACATCCCCTCGGGCCTGCACGCCGACACCGGCGCCGCCCTCGGCGGGCCGGTCGTGCGGGCAGACGCCACCTTGTCGCTGCTGACGCTCAAGCCCGGCTGCTTCACCGCCTACGGTCGCGACCACGCCGGGCAGGTGTGGCTGGACAGCCTGGGCGTGCTGGCCGGCGAAGCCACGGCCTGGCTGACCGGCGCGCCAGCCGTTGCGGCGCGCCTGCACGCGTCGCACAAGGGTCGCTTCGGCGACGTGGCTGTCGTTGGCGGCGCCCACGGCATGGTGGGTGCCGCCTGGCTGGCCGCACGCGCAGCACTGGCCGCGGGCGCGGGCCGGGTCTTCGTGAGCCTGCTCGACGAACACGCAGCACAGCTCGACCTTCAGCGGCCCGAACTCATGTCGCGCCCGCGCTGGTGGCGGTCAACTCCCGAGGTATTGGGCCAGACCACCGTCGTTTGCGGTTGCGGCGCTGCCGGCGCCTTGAACGAAGTGCTGCCCCCGCTGCTGGCCCACGCACCCCGCCTGGTGCTGGACGCCGACGCCTTGAACGCCATCGCCGCCGAGCCGGCCCTGATGGCTGCGCTGCGCGCCCGCACGGCCCGCGGGCGCGGCACGGTGCTGACGCCACACCCACTGGAAGCTGCGCGCCTGCTGTGCTGCAGCACCGCGCAGATCCAGCAGGACCGGGTCGGCGCCGCCCAGATGTTGGCCGACCGTTTGGGCGCTGCCGTGGTGTTGAAGGGCTCCGGCAGCGTGATCACTGCCCCCGGCGCCCTGCCCTTCATCAACCCAACGGGCAATGGCGCCCTGGCCAGCGCAGGCACGGGCGACGTGCTGGCCGGCTGGATCGGCGGCCTGTGGGCCCAGGCCATTGCGCAGGGTGCTCAGCAAGTGGCCGCAGCGGCCGCGTGGCAGCACGGCCAGGTTGCCGATAGCTTCGTGGCCAGCGGTGGCATGGGGCCGCTGCGTGCGGCCGATCTCGTCGAATGGATGGCCGGCAGCGGCCGGCCCGGCGCCTGAGCGTCGTCAGCGCCGCGTGCGCGGCCGCGGTGCGGCGCGCGCTGGTGCGGGCTTGCGTGAACGCTTGGCCGCGTCCGTGGCGGCGCCGGTCTTGCGGTCGCGCGCGCTGGCCTTGACATCCCTGTCGGCGGCCCGCACGGCGGCCAGTTCAGCCACGGCACTGGCCGGCCGCGGTCGGTCGCTGCTGCGGCCCTTGTCCAGCAGCCGCTCGTCCTGCGCCTCGCGCACCATGCGGAAGTCGATCTTGCGGCCGTCCAGATCGACCCGGCTGACCTGCACGCGCACCCGCGTGCCCACCGCGTAACGCAGCCCGCTGCGTTCGCCGCGCAGTTCCTGGCGCGCTTCGTCGAAGCGGTAGTACTCGCCGCCCAGCTCGGTGATGTGCACCAGGCCGTCCACGTACAAGGCATCGAGCGTGACGAACAGGCCAAAGCCGGCCACGGCGCTGACGGTGCCCGAAAACTCCTCGCCCAAGTGCTCGCGCATGTAGCGGCACTTGAGCCAGGCCTCGACATCGCGCGACGCCTCGTCGGCGCGCCTTTCGTTGGCGCTGCAGTGCCCGCCCGCGGCCTCCCACACCGCCGTTTCCTGCGACACCGGCTTGGCGCCCTTTTGCGCCGGCTTGCTGCCACGGCGCGTCTCCAGCGTGCGGGTCAGCGCGCTGGGCAACAACTGGTATTTCTTGCCAGCCAACAGGGCCTTGATCACCCGGTGCACCAACAGATCGGGGTAGCGGCGTATCGGGCTGGTGAAGTGTGTGTAGGCCTCAAAGGCCAGACCGAAGTGCCCGGCATTGGTGGCGGTGTAGATGGCCTGCTGCATGGAACGCAGCAGCATGGTGTGGATCTGCGGCGCGTCTGGCCGGCCTTGTGTGGCCTGGGATATGGCCTGCATCTCGGCCGGCTTGGGGTCGTCGCTGAGGTGCAGACCCAGGCCCAGGGCCTTGAGGTAGTTCTGCAAGGCCAGCCGCTTTTCTGGCGTCGGGCCTTCGTGCACGCGGTACAGGCTCGCGTGGTTGGCCCCGGCGATGAAGGCCGCCGCGCACACATTGGCCGCCAGCATGGATTCTTCGATGAGGCGGTGCGCATCGGTGCGCGTGCGCGGCACGATCTTCTCGATGCGGCCGTTGTCGTCGCAGATGATCTGTGTCTCGGTGGTCTCAAAGTCCACCGCACCACGCTTGGCGCGCTGCTTGAGCAAGGCGCGGTAGACCTCGTGCAGGTGCAGCAGGTGCGGCACCAGGTCGGCGCGGCGCTGGGCCTCGGGGCCACGGGTGTTGGCCAGCACGGCGGCGACTTCGGTGTAGGTCAGCCGCGCATGTGAATTGATGACGGCGGGGAAGAACTGGTAGGCGTCGATGCTGCCGTCGGTGCCCACGATCATGTCGCAGGCCATGGCCAGGCGGTCTTGCTCAGGCACCAGCGAGCACAGCCCGTTGGATATCTTCTCCGGCAACATCGGAATCACGCGCCGCGGGAAGTACACCGAGGTGGCGCGCTCGTAGGCGTCGTGGTCCAGCGCCTCGCCGGGCTTGACGTAGTGGCTGACGTCGGCAATGGCCACAATGAGCCGCCAGCCCTCGAAGGCGGTCTTGCCGCGACCGCGCTTGAATGGCTCGCAGTAGACGGCGTCGTCGAAGTCGCGTGCGTCCTCGCCGTCGATGGTGACCAGGGGCACGTCGGTCAGGTCGATGCGGTGCTTGCGGTCCACCGGGCGCAACCGGTCGGGCAGCGCTGCTGCGGCGGCCAGCGTGGCTGGCGAGAACAGGTGCGGCACCTCGTACTTGCGCACCGCGATCTCGATCTCCATGCCGGCGTCGTCGATCTCGCCCAGCACTTCAGACACCCGCCCGACTGGCTGCGAGTGCAGTGACGGCGGCTCGGTGAGTTCCACCGACACCACCTGCCCTGCCGCAGCACCTGCGATGGCGTTCTTGGGGATCAAGATGTCCTGCCCGAAACGGCGGTCTTCGGGCGCCACGACCCACTGCCCGGCTTCATGCAGCAGCCGGCCGATGATGGGCGCTTTGCGGCGCTCGATGATGTCCAGCACGCGCCCTTCGGGGCGGCCCTTGCGGTCCAGGCGCAACACGCGCACCCGCACGCGGTCGCGGTGCAGCACCGAGCGCATGTCCTGCGGTGCGAGATAGATGCTGGGCTCGCCGTCGTCGCGCACGACGAAGCCGTGGCCGTCACGGTGGCCCTCGACGCGGCCCTCGACTTCGCCAGTGACGGCGGGGCCCGCGGTGTGAGCAGCGCTTGAGATGTTGTTTTCCTTGATGATATGATCCTTGGTTGCTGAAGGCCCAGGTGGCGGAATTGGTAGACGCACTAGTTTCAGGTACTAGCGCTTAACGGCGTGGGGGTTCGAGTCCCTTCCTGGGCACCAATTGTTTGAATGGATGAAATGAGTGAATGAGGCCGGAGTTGCTGCAAAGCGACTGCCGGCTTTTTGACTTTCTAGACGGCGAACTTCTTGGCCAGGCCCTCGGGCCGCAAGCCGTCGTACTCTTCGAAGGGCTGGTGGATCCAGGGGCTGGTGGGCAGCGTCTCGACAAAGTAGTCGGGCACATACGTCGAGACGCCCTTGACCCAGATCACGGCGGCGCGCAGCTCAGAGATCGCCGGCATGCCGCGCAGCCGGTCCACCACGGCGCGCAGCGTGACGCCGGTGTCTGCCAAGTCATCGACCAGCAGCACACGGCCCGCCAGCTCGCCCTTGGGCAGGGTGATGTACTTGGCCATATCCAGTCGGCCCTGGATGGTGCCCGAGTCAGCCCGGTATGAACTGGTCGACATGATGGCCAGGGGCTTGTCGAAGACGCGCGACAGCACGTCGCCAGGCCGCATGCCACCGCGCGCCAAACACAGAATCTGGTCGAACTGCCAACCGGAGTTGGCCACCTTCAGCGCCAGCCTCTCGGTCAGCATGTGGTACTCGTCCCAGGACACGTACAGGTGCTTGCCGTCGTCGGTGAGCATGGGCTAGAACTCCTTTGGTGAGTGGACCGGGGCCTAGGCCCGAAAGGGGTGATGCAGCAGGATGGTGTGGACCCGGTCGGGGCCTGTGGAGACCATGTCGATGGGCGCGCCGATGAGGGTCTGCATGCGCTCGAGATAGCGCCTGGCGTTCAGCGGCAGTTGCTCCCAGTTGGTCAGCCCGGCGGTGGTGTCTGACCAACCGGGCAGCGACTCGTAAATGGGCTTGCAGGCCGTGATCTCGTCGGCGTCCAGCGGTAGCACGTCAACATGGCCGCCGTTCAGTTCGTAGCCGGTGCAGATGCGGATCTCGGGCAGGCCGTCGAGCACGTCCAGCTTGGTGATGCACAGGCCCGACACACCGTTGATGATGATGGAGCGCTTCAGCGCAGCCGCGTCCAGCCAGCCGCAGCGCCGGGCCCGGCCGGTGACGGTGCCGCGCTCTTGCCCCACCGTGGACAGGTGGTGACCGACACTGCCGGGCACGTCCATGTCCAGCTCGGTCGGGAACGGCCCGCTG
>JANOLY010000596.1:0-4465 GCA_031420055.1 Burkholderiales bacterium
GACATCGACAGCCTGGCCCGGTCGGTGAAGGAAAGCGCCGGCGATGTGTCGCTGCAGCAGGCCGTGGCCGCGGTTCGGGTGCGTGCGCACCAGCTGAATGCGTCGGCACGTGCCGCCGACCATTTTCTGGACCAGGACAACCAGGAAGACCGCGACACCGGCTCCTGGTTGATTGCCGGGGCGCTGAGCCTGGCGGAGAAGCTGGCCGCCGAACTCGACGACAGCGTGGCGCCGGCCCGCAAACTGGCGGCATGAAAAAGGCCGCGGCACCCACCAGGGGTGCCGCAAAAAAGGGCGCGGCACCCCTGGTGGGTGCCGCATGGTCGGGGTGGCGGGATTCGAACTCGCGACCCTCTGGTCCCAAACCAGATGCGCTACCAGGCTGCGCTACACCCCGAGCCGCTGATTGTAGCCCGGCTGACTCAGGCCGACAGCCGTCTGGCCGACAGCCGTTGGTACGCGGCTTCTCGAATCGCGCTGAGCGTGGTGCGTGAGGTGCTCACGTCAGCCGACAAGCGCAGATGCAGCAAGGTGGGCGTGCCGGCCGCGATGGCGCGCGCCAGCGCGGGCTCGAATTGTGAGGTTTCGGTGATGCATTCGGCGCGCCAGCCATAGGCCCGCGCCAAGGCGGCGAAGTCGGGGTTGAAGAGATCGCTGCCGCTGACCCGGCCTGGGTAGTCGCGTTCCTGGTGCATGCGTATGGTGCCGTAGGTGCCGTTGTCGACAACCACGCTGATCAGCTTCTTGGCGCCGTAACCCGTGGCGGTGGCCAATTCCTGCCCATTCATCAAGAAGTCGCCGTCGCCAGCCAGGTTCAGCACCGTGCGTTCGGGGTACAGCAGCGCGGCAGCCACAGCCGCTGGCAGGCCATAGCCCATGGCGCCCGAGGTCGGTGCCAGCTGCGTGCGGCCGTGGTGCTGCAGGCCGGCGTAGCGGCAAAAGCGGTGCAGCCAGCCGCTGTAGTTGCCCGCGCCGTTGGTGTAGACGGTGTCGGCGGGCAACAGGCGTTGCATCGTCTTGACGACCGCGGTCATGTCCAGCGGCGCCACAGCATCGGCGTGCTGACTGGCCTCGAACTCGGCGCGCGCTGCGGTGGCGGTGGCTTGCCAGGGCACGCTGACGGGCGCCGCAATGCTTTCCAGCGCCTTGGCGGCACAGGCCATCGAGGCCTGCAGCATCAGGTCGGCGGCGTACACGCGGCCCAGCTCTTCGGGTCCGCTGTGGATGTGCACCAGCCGCTGCGCCGGCCGCGGTGCCTGCAGCAGGGTGTAGCCGCCGGTGGTCATTTCGCCCAGGCGCACGCCCAGGGCGATGACGAGGTCGGCCGCGGCGATGCGCGCCGCCAGCTTGGGGTTGATGCCGATGCCGACATCGCCCGCGTACAGCGGATGGTTGTTGTCGAAGGTGTCCTGGAAGCGGAAACCACAGCCCACCGGCAACTGCCAGTTCTCGGCAAAGCGCTGCAAGGCAGCGCAGGCCTCGGCGTCCCAGCCCGAACCACCTGCGATGACAAAGGGCCGCTCGGCGGCCAGCAGCATGCTGCGCAGCTCGCGCAAGCCACCGGGTGCGGGCCAGGCGCGTACGGGCTCCACGCGGGGCAGCACGGGTGCCGCGATGGGCATGGTGAGCATGTCCTCGGGCAGCACCAACACCACCGGCCCCGGGCGGCCTTGCATCGCAGTGTGGAAGGCACGCGCGATATATTCCGGCAGGCGTTCGGCGCTGTGCACCTCGCCCACCCACTTGGCCAGGCCCAGCGTGCCGGGGCCGAACATCTGGCGGTAGTCGATCTCTTGAAAGGCCTCGCGGTCGCGCTGGTCGCTGGCCACCTGGCCCACGAACAGGATCATCGGTGTCGAGTCCTGAAACGCGGTGTGCACACCAATGGCGGCGTTGGTGGCGCCAGGGCCGCGTGTGACGAAGCAGATGCCGGGGCGCCCACTGAGCTTGCCTTGCGCGTCAGCCATGAAGGCCGCACCGCCTTCTTGCCGGCAGGCGATGAAGCGGATGCGCTCGCGGTGTTCATGAAAGCCGTCAAGAACGGCCAGGTAGCTCTCGCCAGGCACACCGAAGCAGGTGTCTATGCCCTGGGCGATGAGCGCTTCAACAAGCGCGTGGCCGGCGGGGCGGCTGGGTGGGGCGTGGAGTGGCGTCATGGCCGCCACTGTAGCCGCAGCGCCGCAGCCGCGGCCCCCGTCAAGCGCTGCGCAAGTGCGCCGTCGCGCGCGTGCCTGATGCCACCAGCCAGGCCGACACCACACCCAGCAGCATCAGCGCTGCCGACCCGGCAAACACGGCCGGGGCCTGGTCGTGGTCCAGCAGCCAGCCGAACACCGGTGCGGCCAGCGCAAAGCCCAGGTCCAGCCCCGAGTACACCGTGCCGTACACGCGCCCGGTGGCACCCGGTGGCGCGGCGCGTTTGATGAGCATGTCGCGCGAGGGCCCGGCCAGGCCGGTGCCCAGCCCAGCCAGCGCGGCGACGGTGGCGGCCACCAGCGGCGGCAGCCAGCCGCTGGCCACCATCAGCAGCAGCGCAGCAGAAGCCGCCATGGCCAGGGCGATGGTGCGCTCCAGACTGCGCGCGCGGCCGACGAGAAATCCCCCCGCCACCATGCCCGCGGCGCTGCACAGCATGTAGCCGGTGACGACGAAGGCCGTGGCCGTCAGCGGCAGGCCGTACATGCGTGCGAGTGCGGGGCTGGCAAAACTCTGGATGGCGCTCAGCGCGGCGGTGCTCCAGAAGAAGAAGGAAAAACACAACCACACCGAGGGCAGCTTGAGAAAGGCCATCGGGTGCTCGACAGCCGCGGCCGTGCCCGCGGCGGCGGCAGCTTTTTCGTGCGCCCAAGCGCCGCGGCGGTCGTCGATGCTGTCGCGGTTCAGCATCAGCAGCAGCAGCACGGCCAAGGCCACCAGCGCTGCGCCCAGATAGGCCGCGCGCCAGTTGCCGGCCAGCCCCGACACGCCCACCAGGAACACCGGCGCCAGCGCCCAGCCCAGGTTGCCACTGATGCCGTGCACCGAGAAAGCATGGCCCAGCCGCGGCGGCGAGACGCGCTTGTTGAGAATGGTGAAGTCGGCCGGGTGAAACGGCGAATTGCCCAGCCCGGCCAAGGCAGCGGCCAGCATCAGGCCGCCGTAGCCCTGCGCGCCCGCCGCTGCCAGCGCGGCGGCAAAGAAGCAGCCGAAGGCTGCAAATAGCACCGGGCGCGCGCCGACACGGTCGACCAAGAAGCCCGCCAGTGCCTGCCCAATGCCCGAGATCACGAAGAACAGCGTCATCAGCAGACCGAGCTGCGAGTAGCTCAGCCCGAACTCGCGGATGAACACCGGGAACAGCGGCGGCAACAGCAGATGGAAGAAGTGCGAAGTGCCGTGCGCCACGCCGATGAGGCCGATGACCGTGAAGTCGGTGCGCCGGGCTGGCGATGGGGCGGGGTGAACAGCGCTCATGCCGCTAGCCTAACCGCAAGCGGCTACGATCGTTTCTTCCACCCGCACCCTGCCCCGCTGCCATGACCCAGGTTCTCTTCGACTACACCCGCCAAGACGCCAGCGGCGCGAGTTGCACCGCAGCCGCCTGGGCCAAGGTGCCAGCACCCATGACCCGCGACGAACGGGCCCAGACCAAGGCACGCGCGGCGGCTTTGCTCAAGGCGCACAACGCCGTGCTGGTGGCGCATTACTACGTGGACGGCGACCTGCAAGACCTGGCGCTGGAAACCGGCGGCTGCGTGGCCGATTCGCTGGAGATGGCGCGCTTCGGCCGCGACCACCCAGCACAAACGTTGGTCGTGGCCGGCGTGCGCTTCATGGGCGAGAGCGCCAAGATCCTGTCACCGACCAAGCGCGTGCTGATGCCCGACCTGGACGCCACCTGCTCGCTCGACCTGGGCTGCCCGCCCGACCAGTTCGCGGCCTTTTGCGACGCCCACCCCGAGCGCAAGGTGGTGGTGTACGCCAACACCAGCGCGGCGGTGAAGGCGCGTGCCGACTGGATGGTGACGAGTTCATGCGCGCTGGCCATCGTGGCCGAGTTGCACGCCCGCGGCGAGAAAATCCTGTGGGCGCCCGACCGCCACCTGGGCCGCTACATCCAGGAACAGACCGGCGCCGACATGCTGCTGTGGAACGGCGCCTGCATCGTGCACGACGAGTTCAAGGGGCTCGAGCTGGAACTGCTGCGCCAGCAGCACCCCGGTGCCCTGGTGCTGGTGCACCCCGAGTCACCGCAGAGCGTGGTGGCGCAGGCCGACGTGGTGGGCAGCACCACGCAGTTGCTCAACGCCGTGATCAACGGCAGCGCAACAGCCTACATCGTGGCCACCGACAACGGCCTGATGCACCGCATGCGCCAGCTGGCGCCTGGCAAGGTCTTGCTCGAAGCCCCCACGGCCGGCAGCAGCGCCACGTGCAAGAGCTGCGCGCACTGCCCCTGGATGGCCATGAACGCCACCCAGGGCGT
>JANOLY010000597.1:0-32585 GCA_031420055.1 Burkholderiales bacterium
ATCCGTCACCTCGCTGTTCTCGGAGCAGAACAACAATTTCTGAAGAATCAACGGGACCCCTGCGGGGCCCTTGAAGACGGCGGATCACACCCGCCATTGCCCGAAGCCCTGGTCGCGGGGCTTCTCACTTAACTGGAGTCATCATGAAATTCACAGCTTACGAGCGTACGCTGCAGGGGACCGGAGCGAGCCGCCGCCTGCGCCACGCTGCCAAGGTGCCCGGCATCGTCTATGGCGGCACGCTGCCGCCGGCGATGATCGAGATCGATCACAACGCCTTGTTCTTCGCGCTGAAGAAAGAGGCCTTCCACTCGTCCATTCTCGAGATGGACGTGGCCGGCACCACGCACAAGGTGCTGTTGCGCGACTTCCAGATGCACGCCTGGAAGCCCATCGTCCAGCACATCGACTTCCAGCGCGTGGACGAAGCCACCAAGCTGCGCAAGAAGGTGCCGCTGCACTTCTCGGGCGAAGAGGTCTCGCCGGCCGTGAAGACCGACAAGTGCCTGATCAACCACGTGCGCACCGAAGTCGAAGTCGAATGCCTGGCCTCGGCCCTGCCCGAGTTCGTGATGATCGACCTGTCGACCCTGGCCAAGGGCCAGAGCCTGCACGCCGACGACCTGAAGCTGCCCGAGGGCATCAAGGTGGTCAAGCGCGGCACGCAGAACCCGGTGATCGTGTCGGTCTCGCCGCCCAAGGTCGAAGAAGAAGTCGTTGCCCCCACCGTGGTGGTGGCGGCTGACAAGTCCAAGACCAAGCCCAAGAAGACCGAGAAGCAAAACCAGAAGTGATGCACCAGTCACCGGGATGGGGGGGCTCAGCTCCCCCACCCCTCAGCGGGCCCCACTGCGGTGGGGCTTTTTCGTTTCTGGGCCTTCCATAATTCATCACCATGATCAAACTCTTCGTCGGCCTGGGCAACCCGGGCACCGAGTACGAAGCCACGCGGCACAACGCGGGCTTTTGGTGGGTGGACGCGCTGGCACACAAGCTCGGCGTGCACCTGGTGCCCGAGCGCGCCTACCAGGCGCTGGCCGCGCGGGCCACCACGGCGCAGGGCCCCGTGTGGTTGCTGCAGCCCATGACCTACATGAACCGCTCCGGCGTGTCGGTGGCCACGCTGGCGCGCTTCTTCAAGATCGAGCCGGCGCAAATCTTGGTGGTGCATGACGAGCTGGACGTGATGCCCGGCCAGGCCAAGCTGAAGTTCGGTGGCAGTGCCGCGGGGCACAACGGCCTGAAGGACATCCACGGCCAGCTGGGCACGCTCGACTTCTGGCGCCTGCGACTGGGCATAGGCCATCCGGGGGTCAAAGCCGAGGTCATCAACTACGTGCTGAAGAAGCCTTCGGCCGAGCACCGTCAGGAGATCGACAAGGCCATAGAGAAATCACTCGACGCACTCGGCCTGCTGCTGGCTGGCGACATGGACCGTGCGCTGGCCCGCATCCACGCCCAGCCCCCCCGACCCAAACCGCCGCGGCCGCCAGCCGCAGCAACACCGCCGACCAATGCCGGCACCCAGGAGAACGAATGAAGCCGCTGCTTGTCTTGATGCTGCTGCTGGCCGCCGGCCTGCACACCGCCGCCCATGCCACCAGCCAGACGGTGTGGCGCTGCGGGCCCGAGGGCCGCAGCTACGAAAGCCAGCCCTGCAAAGACGGCCGCGCCATCGAACTGCCCGGTGCCCGCCCCGAAGCCGAGGTGCTGGCAGCGCAGCGCGTGGCCGCGGCCGAGCAAGGGCTGGCACGCCAACTGCGCAACGAGCGCCTTGCGCGTGAACGCGAACTGCACTCCCGTGGGCCCGGCCTGGCCGGATTCGGGCGTGCTGCGCCCGCGACAGACATCAAACCGCGGCAGGACCGCCAGGCAGCAAAGTCGCGGACTACCCAGCCATCGACGCCGGGGGCGACTCCGGGGGCGACTCCGGTGCGCCAGGCACGCTCGCCTGAAGCCGGTGGTACTTCGCCAAGAGCTGCACGGGCGTCTCAACGAACGCCGGGTTGACGGGGATGCAACTCACGGGGCAGACCTGCACACACTGCGGCTCGTTGAAGTGGCCCACACATTCGGTGCAGCGGCTGGCGTCGATCTCATAGATCTCCGCGCCCATGTAGATGGCCTGGTTCGGGCACTCGGGCTCGCAGACATCGCAATTGATGCACTCGTCAGTGATCCACAGGGCCATCGTGTTGTGTTCAGGTTTCGGGTTGCGAGACGCGCTCTTTCAGGCGGCCCAGCACCGAGGGTGCCACGAACTTGGAAACATCACCGCCGAAGCTGGCAATTTCGCGCACAAAGGTGCTGCTGACAAACTGATATTGGTCTGACGGCGTCATGAACACCGTCTCCACGTCAGGCATCAGTTGTCGGTTCATGCCGGCCATCTGGAACTCGTACTCGAAGTCGCTGACCGCGCGCAGCCCGCGCACCACCACCTTGCCGCCCACGCTGACGACAAAGTCGCGCAGCAGCCCGCGGAAGGGCACCACTTCCACGTTGCGGTAGGGCGCGGCGATCTCGGTCGCGATGTCCAGCCGCTCCGCGATGGTGAACATGGTGCGCTTGTGGTGGCCGGCCGCCACGGCCAGGATCAGGCGGTCGAACAGGCCGGAGGCGCGCCGCATCAGATCTTCGTGCCCCAAGGTCATCGGGTCGAAAGTGCCTGGGTAGATTCCGGTCAGTGGCGTCACGGTGGTCACGTCGCTTCCTCCTCGGGGGTGGGCGGCGGCAGTGTAGTCCTGGCCGGGCCCGTCCCAGCGAGAAAAAGCTGCGCGTGCACCGCCCCGGCGCGGGCCGACCGGTGCAAAGCCAGGCCGTCGGGCCAGGTGGCCAGCGGCTCACCGGACTCAAGGTAGACAAAACCGCCTGGCGCCACCACGCGCGCGGCCGCGGCCAGCGCCGGGGCCGACAGGTCGGCGTCGAACGGCGGGTCCAGCAGCACCAGATCGAAGCGCTGTGCGGCGCAGCGCGCCATCCAGGCCAGGGCATCGCTGCGCTCCACGCGCAACGCGCTGACGCCCAGGCGGCTCTGGCTCGCTTGCAGGCTGGCCACCAGTGCGGCGGCACACTCCAGCAGCAGCACCTCGCTGGCGCCACGCGATGCCGCCTCGAAGCCCAGCGCACCGCTGCCGGCAAAGGCGTCCAGAACGCGCCAGCCGCTCAGATCTTGCCCCAGCCAGTTGAACAAGGTCTCGCGCACGCGGTCGGGCGTGGGGCGCAGGCCGGGGCTGTCGAGCACCGGCAGCTTGCTGCGCTTGCACATTCCGCCGATCAGGCGCACCTCGCGGGGCAGCGGGTGGTCAGCGCGGCGGCGCGACGTTTTGGGGCGGCGGCCCGGTTCAACGCCGGCGCGAGCGCTGTTCACTGCCGCACCGCGATGCCCTGCTGCGCCAGCAGCGACTTGGCCTGGCCGACCGTGAACTCGCCGTAGTGAAAGATGCTGGCCGCCAGCACGGCGTCAGCGCCGCCCAGGCGGATGCCGTCGGCCAGGTGCTGCAAGGTGCCGACACCGCCCGAGGCGATCACCGGCACGGGCACGGCGTCGCTGACGGCGCGGGTGAGCTCCAGGTCGAAGCCGCTCTTGGTCCCGTCGCGGTCCATGCTGGTCAGCAAGATCTCGCCAGCACCCCTATCAGCCATCTGGCGCGCCCAGGCCACGGCGTCCAGGCCCGTGTTCTTGCGCCCGCCGTGGGTGTAGACATCCCAGCCCTCGCCGTCAGCGCGGCGCTTGGCATCGATGGCCACCACGATGCACTGCGCGCCGTAGCGGTCCGACGCGTCACGTATCAGTTGCGGACTGGCCACTGCGGCCGAGTTGAAGCTGACCTTGTCGGCCCCGGCGTTGAGCAGCCGGCGCACATCGGCCACGCTGCGCACGCCGCCGCCCACGGTGAGCGGAATGAAGACCTGGTCGGCCACCGCCTCGATGATGTGCAGGATCACATCGCGCTGATCACTGGTCGCGGTGATGTCCAGGAATGTCAGCTCGTCGGCACCCTGGTCGTTGTAGCGCGCAGCAATTTCCACCGGGTCGCCCGCGTCACGCAACTCGACAAAGTTGACGCCCTTGACGACCCGCCCGCCAGTCACGTCCAGGCAGGGGATGATGCGTTTGGCCAGCATCAGGCCGCGCCGTTCAGTTCGTCGGCGCGGGCCTGCGCGGCGGCGAAGTCCAGCGCGCCGGTGTAGATGCTGCGGCCGCAGATCACGCCCTCGATGCCCTCGCTCTGCACGGCGCACAGGGCCTCGATGTCGGACATGCCCGACAACCCACCCGAGGCAAAAACCGGGATGCTGAGCGCCTGCGCCAGTTTCACCGTGGCGTCGATGTTGATGCCGGTGAGCATGCCGTCGCGGCCGATGTCGGTGTAGATGACGCCTTCGACACCGTAGTCCTCGAATTTCTTGGCCAGGTCGATGACCTCGTGCCCGGTCAGCTTGCTCCAGCCGTCGGTGGCGACCTTGCCGTCCTTGGCGTCCAGCCCCACGATGATGTGGCCGCCGAATGCGCTGCAGGCGTCCTTCAGAAACCCCGGGCTCTTGACGGCCGCCGTGCCGATGATGATGTAACTCAGGCCATCGTCCAGGAAACGCTCGATGGTGTCCAGGTCGCGGATGCCACCGCCCAGCTGCACCGGGATGATGTCGCCCACAGCGCGCAGGATGGACTTCACCGCGGCCTCGTTCACCGGCTTGCCGGCAAAGGCGCCATTCAGGTCCACCAGATGCAGGCGGCGGGCGCCCGCTTCGACCCAGCGTCGCGCCATGGCTGCGGGGTCCTGGCCGAAGGTGGTGGAGACATTCATGTCGCCTTGTTCGAGGCGAACACAGTGGCCGTCCTTGAGGTCGATGGCGGGTATCAGCAACATGGCTGGGGTTGTGCGTGGTGGGATGAGTTGGGCAACACGGGCGTGTGAGCGATCGGCTTGAAACCGGCAGCTAAGGCTTCCAGTGCAGGAAGTTGCGGTACAGGGCCAGGCCCTGGTCGGCGCTCTTTTCGGGGTGGAACTGGGTCGCGAAAATGTTATCTCGCGCCAGCACCGAGGTAAAGCGCGCACCGTAGTCGGTCTCGCCAGCGCTGTGCAGCAAGTCCGCCGGCGCGGCATAGAAGCTGTGCACGAAGTAGAACCAGCTGCCGTCGGGCAGGCCGTCCCACAGCGGGTGCGCCGCGCGGCCCAGGGGCTGCATAACGCGGTTCCAACCCATCTGCGGCACCTTGTAGCGGCTGCCGTCGGGCTGCAGACGGCCTTCGAGCTGGAAGCGCCTGACCTGGCCCTTGATCAGCCCCAGCCCCGGGGTGTCTTGCTCTTCACTGTGGTCCAGCAGCATCTGCATGCCCACGCACACGCCGAACAGCGGCTTGTGGGCGGCCGCGTGCAGCACGGCTTCGCGCAAGCCCGAGTCGTGCAGTTCACGCATGCAGTCGCGCATCGCGCCCTGGCCGGGCAGCACCACGCGCTCGGCCGCCATCACCTCGTCGGGGCGTGAGGTGACGACGACCTCAACGCCCGTGCCCGCAGCCACATGCAGCACGGCCTGCGACACCGAGCGCAGGTTGCCCATGCCGTAGTCGACAACGGCCACAGTCCGCATGGCGCTACAGCGTGCCTTTGGTCGAGGGAATGACGCCGGCCGATCGCGGGTCGGGTGCCAGCGCCATGCGCAGCGCGCGCGCGAAGGCCTTGAACACGGTTTCGCACTGGTGGTGGGCGTTCTGGCCCTTGAGGTTGTCGATGTGCAGCGTGACCAAGGCGTGGTTCGCAAAGCCCTGAAAGAACTCGAATGCGAGCTGGGTGTCGAAGCCGCCGATCATGCCGCTCTTGAACGGCACGTCCATGTGCAGGCCCGGGCGGCCGGAAAAGTCGATGACCACGCGCGACAGCGCTTCGTCCAGCGGCACATAGGCGAAGCCATAGCGCGTGATGCCGCGCTTGTCGCCCACGGCCTGCGCCACGGCCAGGCCCAGCGTGATGCCGACGTCTTCCACGGTGTGATGGCCGTCGATATGCAGGTCGCCCTGGGCCTGGATGTCCAGGTCGATGAGGCCGTGGCGGGCGATCTGGTCGAGCATGTGGTCGAAGAAACCGATGCCGGTGGACAGCTGCGCGGTGCCGCTGCCGTCCAGGTTCAGCTGGACGCGGATCTGCGTCTCCTTGGTGTCACGACGAATGTCGGCGGTGCGGTTCAAACGGACTCCTTGAGGGCGTTGATGAGTTGGCCTGTCTCGTCGGGCGTGCCGACCGTGAAGCGCAGGCAGTTGGCCAGCAGCGGGTGCAGCGCCGACACGTTCTTGATGAGAATGCCGCGCGCCTTAAGCGCCGCAAAGCTGCGCGCTGCGTCAGGCACGCGGGCCAGCACCATGTTGGCATCACTTGGAAAGGCGTGCACGCCGGGCAAGACCTGCAGCGCGGCGAACAGGCGTTGGCGCTGCTCGCGTATGGACTGCGCTTGCTGCGCGTACTCGTCGGCATGCTCCAGCGCAAACAACGCGGCTTCGGCATTCAGCACACCCACATTGAAGGGCGGGCGCAGCTTGTCGATTTGCGCCACCAGCTCGCTGCGGCCCATCAAGTAGCCGATGCGCACGCCGGCCAGGCCGAACTTGCTCAGGGTGCGCATCACCAGCACATGCGCGTGCTCGCGCAGCCAGGCCATGGAGTCGCGGCTGGCAAAGGGCTGGTAGGCCTCGTCCATCACGACCAGGCCGTGCTGTGCGCCCACGGCGGCAATCACGGCTTGCACGCCCGCGGCGTCCCACAGGTTGGCTGTGGGGTTGTTGGGGTAGGCCAAGTAGACCAGCGCCGGGCGGTGCTGTGCGATGGCCACCAGCGTGGCCGGCACATCCAGCTCGAAGTCTGCCGTCAAAGGCACACCAACAAAGCGCAGACCTTGCAGCTTGGCCGACATCTCGTACATCACAAACCCCGGCACGGGCGCCAGAGCCACGGCGCCGGGCATGTCGCACGCCATGCTGAGCATGGTGATGATCTCGTCGGAGCCGTTGCCCAGCGTCAGCGCGCAGCCCGCGGGCAGCCCGGCGTGCACCGCCAGCGCGCGCTTGAGGTCGTCGCTGCGCCCGGCCGGGTAGCGGTTGATGGCCACCTGCGCCAGCCGCTCGCCCAACGCTTGCCGCAATGCCGGCGGCAGGCGGTGCGGGTTCTCCATGGTGTCGAGCTTGATGAAGCCGTCGCTGGGCTGCACGGCGTAGGCGTGCATGGACTGCACGTCCTGGCGCAGGGTGTGGGTGATGCGCTCAGGCAGCGTCGGCGTCATGGGGTGGCGCCCAAGATGTCAGGGCTCGTCTGAAACGGGTTGAGCACACGAACACTGTCGAGTTGCTGGTTGTGTTGCAGGTCCTCGCTCAGAAAGATCGCGCATCCTTGCTGCTGGGCTGCGGCCACCATCAACGCATCCCAGTAGTTAAAGCCAAAGCGTGTTTCCACCGCCCAGGCGGATTCGACGGTTTGCTGGTCAATCGTCCACGGACGCCAAGTTTGATACCGCCTGATTTCAGCCCGGGCACCCTCCTCAGAAAGCACGCCACGGAACTTGCGACGCACGTTGACATAGAACTCGTTAAGCACCTGCGTACTCACACGCCCACATTGCCGGCGCCAACACCGAGCAAGCCAGGCTTGAGCCTGGTTGCGCTTGACCGAATCCGATTCGTCGACGCCGTAAAGCAGAACGTTGGTATCCACAAAGACGAGGGTCACCGCTTCTGACTCCGGTCGTAGATTTCGTCGCGGGTGAGGTAAGGACCCGTTGAAACACCCAGACTGCGAAACTGCAGCGCCTCGTGCATGGCCCGCTCGTAGGCGTCGTCGTGGCGCATCTTCTCTGCCACCAGTTCGCCCACCAGGCGCGACACGCTGGTGTTTCGGCGAGCGGCTTCCATGCGCGCCCACTCGGCGACGTTCTCTTCCATGGTGATGGTGACGTTTTTCATGAGATTACACGAAGTTAGTGTTGCACTATTTTCGTGTTACGCGAAGTTCGTGTCAAGTCGCTGGCGGCAACTTGGCCTTCAGTCTGAGCACCATCTTGTGCTCACCTTCATCGATTTCGCCTGTATAGACAAAGCCCAGTTTCGCGTAAAAGGGCCCGGCATGCCCCGGCGCCATGACGTGAGACAGCCCCACCTCGGGCACACCCCAACGCCGCGCTTCCTCCAGCACCCAGGCCATTGCCAGTCGACCGAGGCCGCGGCGTTGGTGGCGGGCGTCGACCAGCAGGCGCCACACATACAGCTGCTCGGCGGGCTTGTCCTTGTCCAGCCGTGCGTCGTAGAGCAGCATCATGCCGACGGGCTCTTCGCCGTCGAACATGGCCACGGCGCGGCCGGCGGGCTCGTAGGCGACCTGGGCCAGCGAGCGGTCCACCGGCGCCACGAACTTCCGCTGGCCTGGTGCCACTTGCAGCTTCATCACCGCCGCGGCGTTGCTGGCATCGACCGGGCGCATGCTGAACAGCACTGCAGGTCGCAGTGGCGCGGCGTCGGCGCTCAAGCGCATCTCTGCTGCGCGGGCGTGGGCTTGCAGGCCTTCGCCATGCGCCAGCTCGGCGGCCACGCGGCCCAAGGGCTGCGCCGCTGCGGCGCTGACTTCGATGAGGCTGCTGCGCTTGACGAAGTCGTACACGCCCAGCGGTGACGAGAATCGCGCGGTCCCCGCCGTGGGCAGCACATGGTTGGGGCCGGCGCAGTAGTCGCCCAGGCTTTCGCTGGTGTAGGCACCCAGGAAAATGGCGCCGGCGTGGCGCAGCAAGGGCTCCCAGCGCGCGGGCTCGGTGGTGCAGACCTCCAGGTGTTCAGGCGCGATGCGGTTGCTGATCTCGCAGGCCTCTTCCATCGAACGCGTGTGCACCAAGGCACCCCGCCCTTGCAGGCTGGCGCGGATGATGTCGCGCCTGGGCATCTCGGGCAACAGCCGCTCCAGCGCTTGCGCGACTTGCTCGATGTAGGCCAGGTCGGGGCACAGCAGGATGCTTTGCGCCAGCTCGTCGTGCTCGGCCTGGCTGAACAAGTCCATGGCCACCCAGTCAGCCGGCGTGCTGCCGTCGGCCAGTACCAGAATTTCGCTGGGCCCGGCGATCATGTCGATGCCGACCTGGCCGAACACCTGCCGCTTGGCAGCGGCCACATAGGCGTTGCCCGGGCCGGTGATCTTGTCGACGCGCGGGATGCGCTGCGTGCCATAGGCCAGCGCCGCCACGGCCTGCGCGCCGCCGATGGTGAACACCCGCTGCACGCCGGCCAGGTGGGCCGCAGCCAGCACCAGGGCGTTGCGCTCGCCCCCGGGGGTGGGCACGACCATGATGATCTCGGCCACCCCGGCCACATGGGCGGGAATGGCGTTCATGAGCACGCTGGACGGGTAGGCCGCCTTGCCGCCTGGCACGTAGATGCCGACACGGTCCAGCGGCGTCACCTTCTGGCCCAGGCGGCTGCCGTCGGCGTCCACGTAGTGCCAGCTGCGGCTGCTGGCTTCGAGCTGGCGCTCGTGGAAGTCGCGTACACGCGCCGCGGCCGCTTGCAAGGCGCTGCGCTGGGCGGGCGTGATGGCGTCGAACGCGGCCTTCAGTTCGGGCTGGCCGATTTCAAGTGCGGCCATGTCGGCGGCATGCACGCCGTCAAAGCGTGCCGTCAGCGCCAGCACGGCCGCGTCGCCGCGGGCACGCACGTCGGCAATGATTTCCGCGGCGCGGGCGTCGATGGCGGCATCGGCCTGGGCGCTGCCATGCTGCAGGCGCTGGAATTGCGCTTCGAAGTCGGCCTGGGCCGTGGACAAGCGCCGCACCAGCGCAGTCATGGCACGGACCCCACGGCGCGCTCGAAGGCGTCGATCAAGGCCCGCAGCGATTCACGCTTGAGCTTGAGCGAGGCCGGGTTCACCACCAGGCGCGACGAGATGTCCATCACCCGTTCGACCTCCACCAGGTGGTTGGCCTTGAGCGTGCTGCCGGTGGACACCAGGTCGACGATGGCGTCGGCCAGGCCGGTGAGCGGCGCCAGCTCCATCGAGCCGTACAGCTTGATGAGGTCGACATGCACACCCTTGGTGGCGAAGTGCTGGCGTGCCAGGTGCGTGTACTTGGTGGCCACGCGGATGCGCGAGCCCTGCTTCACCGCGCTGGCGTAGTCGAAGTCTTCGCGCACCGCCACGCTGAGGCGGCAGCGCGCGATGCCCAGGTCCAGCGGCCGGTACAGGCCCACCGCACCGCCGCCGGCTTGCGCGGCATGTTCGAGCAGCATGTCCAGCCCGGCCACGCCCAGGTCGGCGCCGCCGTGCTGCACGTAGGTGGGCACGTCGCTGGCGCGTACGAGCACCACGCGCACATCGGCCCGGCTGGTGGCCAGGATGAGCTTGCGGCTGCGCTCGGGGTCGTCCAGCAGCTCGATGCCGGCGGCCTTGAGCAGCGGCATCGAGTCGTCGAGGATGCGGCCCTTGGACAGCGCGAGGGTGATCATGCGCAGCCGCCCGTCACCGGGCACGCCCGGCCGCCCGAAGGGCCCGGTGCGCCCCCTCGGGGGGCCGCGAACGAAGAGAGCACGGGGGTCGTCACTTCACACGTTCGATGTCAGCGCCCAGCGCCCGCAGCTTGGCCTCCATGCCGTCGTAGCCGCGGTCCAGGTGGTAGATGCGGTCGATGCGGGTTTCGCCCTCGGCCACCAGGCCGGCGATGACCAGGCTGGCCGAGGCGCGCAGGTCGGTGGCCATCACGGTGGCGCCGGACAGCCCGGCCACGCCCTGCACCACGGCCGTGTGGCCGTCGATCTGCACGTTGGCGCCCAGCCGCACCAGCTCGTTCACGTGCATGAAGCGGTTCTCGAAGATGGTTTCGGAGATCCTCGCCACGCCCTGCGCCACGCAGTTGACGGCCATGAACTGGGCCTGCATGTCGGTGGGAAAGGCCGGGTACTCGCTGGTGCGAAAGCTCACTGCCCGCGGCCGCTGCGTGGCGAGCACGCGGATCCAGTCGGTGCCAGTCTCGATGTGCACGCCGGCCTCGCGCAGCTTTTCCAGCACGGCGTCCAGGTGGTCGGCGCGGGTGCCGCGCAGCACCACGTCGCCGCCGGTGGCCGCCACCGCGCACAGGAAGGTGCCGGTCTCGATGCGGTCGGGGATGATGCGGTGGGCGACCCGCGGCGCGTGCAGCTTGTCCACGCCCTGGATACGGATGCGCCGCGTGCCGTGGCCTTCGATCTGCGCGCCCATGGCGATCAGCATCTCGGCCAGGTCGGGGATCTCGGGCTCTTGCGCGGCGTTTTCCAGCACCGTCTCGCCTTCGGCCAGGGTGGCGGCCATGAGCAGGTTCTCGGTGCCGGTGACGGTGACCATGTCTGTCGTGATGCGCGCGCCCTTGAGCCGCGTGGTCTTGGCAATGATGTTGCCGCGCTCGACGGCAATCTGCGCGCCCATGGCCTGCAGGCCCTTGATGTGCTGGTCCACCGGCCGCGAGCCGATGGCACAGCCCCCGGGCAGCGACACCACCGCCACGCCAAAACGCGCCAGCAGCGGGCCCAGCACCAGGATCGAGGCGCGCATGGTCTTGACCAGCTCGTACGGCGCCACGGGGCTGTTGACGGGGCCGGCGTCGATGGTGACGGTGTGGCCGGCGGCGTCGGTCCAGTCGGCCACGGCGCCCATCTGGCGCAGCAGCTTCAAGGTGGTGGACACGTCTTGCAGCCGCGGCACATGCGTCAGTTGCACGGGCTCGGCGGTCAGCAGCGCGGCGCACAACTCGGGCAGGGCGGCGTTCTTGGCGCCGGAGATCGCGACTTCGCCCTGGAGAGGGCGGCCGCCGCGGATGAGGAGTTTGTCCATGGGGTGGCTCAGGCTGTCGCGCTGCACAGCGGGGGCCCGGCCCACGCAACCCGCAGGCGGCGCGCGGCGGCACCCCGCGGCGCACCGGAGGGAGTTGTCAGTGGTGGGGGTGGGCCGGGGCGCCAGAGCCCTGGGCTGCGTACTCGGCGGGTGTGAGCGTCTTCATCGAAAGCGCGTGAATCTGCTCGCGCATTCTATCGCCCAGCGCCGTGTAAACCCGCTGATGGCGGCGCACGCGGGCCAGGCCTTCGAACTCGGCCGAGACGATGGTGGCAAAGAAGTGCCGGCCGTCGCCCTGCACCTCCAGGTGCTCACAGGCCAGCCCGGCGGCGATGTAGTCGTTGACTTGTTGCGGGGTGGGATCACTCATGATGAGCTTGATTGTCTCAGGAACGCAGCTTGTAGCCGCTGGCCAGGAGCCGCAAGGTGATTGCCGCGACCACCGCAAAGGCCGCGCCCACCACCGCCAGGCTGAGCCAGGGCGAGACATCGCTGACGCCGAAGAAGCCGCGCCTGAAGCCGTCGATCATGTAGAAGAAGGGGTTCAGATGGCTGGCCGTCTGCCACACCGCCGGCAGCGAATGCACCGAATAGAACACGCCCGACAAAAAGGTCATGGGCATGATGACGAAGTTTTGAAAGGCCGACATCTGGTCGAACTTGTCGGCCCACAGACCGGCAATCAGCCCCAGCGAGCCCATCATGCCCGCGCCAAGGGTGGCAAACACGATGATCCACCACGGCTCGGCCAGGCGCAGCGGCGCCAGCCACACGGTGACCAGGAACACGCCCGTGCCCACCGTCAGGCCGCGCACCATGGAAGCACCAACGTAGGCCACATACCAGGCCCGGTGCGACAGCGGCGTGACCAGCAAGAACACCAGGTTGCCGGTGACTTTGCTTTGCACCAGCGAGCTGCTGCTGTTGGCAAAGGCGTTCTGCAGCACGCTCATCATCACCAGGCCAGGAATGAGAAAGCTGGTGTAGCCCACGCCCTCGAACACCTGCACCTTGTCTTCCAGCACATGGCCGAAGATCAGCACGTACAGCACGGCCGTCAGCACGGGTGCTGCCACCGTCTGGAAGGCGACTTTCCAGAAGCGCAGGATCTCCTTGCGGAACAACGTACCGGCACCCGCTAGGCTCATGTCGCGCTGGCCTTCATGGTGTCCAGGAACACGTCCTCCAGATCGGCGCGACCGATTTCCAGGTCTTCGACCTTCACGCCAGCCGCCCGCAGCCCGGCCAGCAGGGTTTCGACCTCGGCGGCGTCGCGCGCAGCCAGCTGCACGATGCGCCCGGTGATGCGCGCGCGCGCCGCCAGCTCGGCCGGCAGCGCCTGGTCGGCCCTAAAACGCAGCATGGTGCTGGCCACGCCGGCCAGCAGGGCCGAGGTCTTGTCCAGCGCCACCAGCCGGCCTTTCTTGAGCATGGCGATGCGCCCGCACAGCGCCTCGGCTTCTTCCAGGTAGTGGGTGGTCAGCAGCACGGTGTGGCCTTCGCGGTTCAGGCGCGAGATGAAGGCCCACAACGTCTGGCGCAGTTCCACGTCAACGCCGGCCGTGGGCTCGTCAAGCACGATCACCGGCGGCTTGTGCACCAGCGCTTGCGCCACCAGCACGCGCCGCTTCATGCCGCCCGAGAGCTGGCGCATGTTGGCGCCGGCCTTGTCGGCCAGGCCCAGCTCGGCCAGCAGCTCGTCGATCCAGGCGTCGTTGTGTTTGACACCGAAGTAGCCGCTCTGAATGCGCAGGGTTTCGCGCACGCTGAAAAAGGGGTCGAACACCAGTTCCTGCGGCACGATGCCCAGCGACTTGCGCGCGGCGGCATAGTCGGTGACGACATCGTTGCCCATCACCGTGACTGTTCCGGTGCTGCTGCCGCCGCCCGCGCGGTCGGCACGCGCCAGGCCGGCCAGGATGGAGATGAGCGTGGTCTTGCCCGCGCCGTTGGGGCCCAGCAGGCCGAAGAACTCGCCGGGCTCGATGTCGAAGCTGACGGCGTCGAGCGCACGCAGCGGGCCCTTGGCGCCGTGGAAGGTCTTGGAGACTTTGTCGAATCGAACGGCGGGCATCAGCCTTCGATTGTAGAGACGCCTGCGATGCCAGAATCCCGGCCATGGCCCCGCCCAAGAAACCCCGCCGCACGGCAGAACGCATCCTCGAGGTGACGCTGGACCTGTTCAACCGCTTCGGCGAGCCCAATGTCAGCACGACGTTGATCTCGGCCGAACTGTCCATCAGCCCGGGCAACCTGTACTACCACTACCCCGCCAAGGACGAACTCATCAACACGCTGTTCGGCCGCTATGAAGCGGCGCTGAACGAGTTGCTGCCGGCCGCAGACGGCGTCGAAAACGTGGAAGACGCCTGGCTGTTCTTCCACATGCTGTTCGAGCTGATCTGGCAGTACCGTTTTTTGTACCGCGACCTGAACGACCTGCTCAGCAAGAACCGGCGGCTGGAGACGCACTTCCAGACCGTGCTGAAGGACAAGGGTCGCGCCGTGCGCGCGCTGCTGGACGGCCTGTCGCGCGCAAACGCGGTGCGCATCACGGGTGCCGAGCTGCACCCGATCTCGACCACCATGGTCGTGGTGCTGAGCTACTGGCTGAGCTACGAGTACGTGCGCGAACCGCGCAAGGCGCTCGAGCCTGAAAGTGCCGCGGCCTCGATGGGCCGCGGCGCCTTTCATGCCTTGAGCCTGTTGCTGCCGTATCTGGAGCCCGACTCGCGCCAGCACCTGCACACCCTGGCGGGTGCCTACCAACCGGCTTGAGCGGCGGGCCCTGGCGGTCAGTGCCCTGGTGCGGTGTACAGGGGCGATTTCCGTGCCGCAGCATCCAGCTCTTCAGCGCCCAGGAGCACGGTGGTCTGCACACGGGCCCCGGCGCTGGCGCTGACCGTCAGCGCAATGGCCGCAGCGCTTGCGGCGTCGGGCAGGTCGGCGATGACAAAGGCGTCGGTATCGCCAAAGGCGAAGTAGAACGACTCGACGCGGCCGCCCACGGACTCCGCAGCCTTTTGCGCAATGGACCGGCGCGTTGAGCCTCCGTCCTTGATCAGGCCCCTGGCACCGTCGGCGGTGTAGTTGACGCGAAGCATGTACTTGGGCATTGCAGTCTCCTTAAAGAAATTTGCAGAACGAGCGCCTGACATCTTCCTGCCCGCGTGGCGCAAAGCGGGCAGGGACAAGGGTTCAACACAGGGCTCCCGGGCGTGGCGTTGCCGCCGCATGATCCAGCACCTGCATCGTCTTGGCAAGCCAGCCGCCCCGTCAGGGCGCGACCAGTTGCGCCAGCCGCTGCGGGGAGGCCGGTTCGGGGTTGAGGTCGAATCGGATCGAGAAGGCGAAGCGGTCGCCGTCCTGACCCGGCAGGCACAACAAGCCCCGCAGGGCACGTCGAATCGGCAGCCGGTATTCACCCGGACTGCCCCTGGACACCACGTCTCGAACCTGGCCGCCCTGCAAGCGGAACGGCACGCTCACGGTGCCCTCCTTGCCATGCATGGTGACGGTCGACGTCAGCTCCTGGTTCAAGGTGTCGGCGATGTCCGGGCACGCGGTTTGCACGTCCGTTCTCGGAAGTCGTTGCTCGGCCGGAGGCGGCTTCACGAGCACCTGGTCAGGCTCAGCGAACGCCGGCGCGCCGGTCATGAACAGCTTGGCGACTGCGGTGAAAACAAGGACGCGGGTTTGCTGTCGCCGGATCAAGCCCGTGGGCTGGGCACCCCGGCGCCTGCGCTTTGTGGCCGACGGAAACCCACCGAAGCCTGCATCAGCTGCCGCGTGTAGTCGGCCTGCACGCGGTGCGCTGCCAGGTCGGCCGCGGGCAGCGTTTCCACCGTGCGGCCGCGCTGCATCACCATCAGGCGCTGGCACAGGTGCGTGACCACCGCCAGGTCGTGGCTGACCATCACGAAGCTCAGCCCGCGCGCGCGGCGCAGGGCCTCCAGCAGGTTCAGCACCTCGGCCTGCACCGAGGCGTCGAGCGCCGAGGTGGGTTCGTCCAGCAGCAGCACCTGCGGCTCCAGGATCAGCGCGCGCGCGATGGCGATGCGCTGGCGCTGTCCGCCCGACAGCTGGTGCGGGAAGCGGAAGCGAAACCCGCTGCCCAGGCCGACTTCGTCAAGAGCGCGTTCGATGCGCGCCTCGGCGTCGCCCAGGCCGTGGATGGCCAGCGGCTCGGCCAACGCGCGGTCCACCGTCTGGCGCGGGTGCAGCGAGCCGTACGGGTCCTGGAACACCATCTGCACCTGGCGCCGAAAGGCCTTGCTGCCGGGCGCGGGCAGCTCGCTGCGGCCCGTCAGGCGAACGCTGCCCGAGGCCATGGGCGCCAGGCCGCACAGGGCGCGAAGCACCGTGCTCTTGCCCGAGCCGGACTCGCCCACGATGCCGAAGCTCTCGCCGGGTGCCAGCTCGAACGACACGCCATCGACGGCCACGAAGCCGTCGTACACCACGCGCAGCGCGTCGGCGTGCAGGCCGATCACAGCGCCCACTCCGGCTGGCGGTCCAGCGTGGGCAGCGGGTGGCGCGCTTCGTCCAGCCGCGGCAGGCAATTCAGCAGGCCCTGGGTGTACGGGTGCTGCGCCTGCGCCAGGTCGGTCGCGGCAATCTGCTCGACCACGCGGCCGGCGTACATCACCAGCACGCGGTCGCAAAACGAGGACACCAGGCGCAGGTCGTGCGAGATGAAGATCAGCCCCATGCCGCGCTCGGCCACCAGACGGTCCAGGATGGCCAGCACCTCCAGCTGCACGGTCACGTCCAGCGCCGAGGTGGGCTCGTCAGCAATCAACAACTCGGGCCCGGCGATCAGCATCATGGCGATCATGGCGCGCTGGCCCATGCCGCCCGAGACCTCGTGCGGGTACAGCGCCGCCACGCGCTCGGGGTCGTCGATCTGCACCGCCGCCAGCGCCTGCAGTGCTTGCTCGCGGGCCTGGCGCGCCGACACGCGCTGGTGCGCGCGCAGCGTCTCGGCGATCTGCGCGCCTATGCGCATCACCGGGTTGAGCGAGAACTTCGGGTCCTGCAGCACCATGGCGATGCGCCCGCCGCGCAGGCTGCGGCGTTCGCTGTCGGCGCAGTGCAGCAAATCGGTGCCCTTGAAGTCCAGCCGCCGCGCCGTCACCCGGCCGCCGGGCGCGGTCAGGCCCACGATGGCGCGCCCGGTCTGGCTCTTACCCGAGCCCGACTCGCCGACGATGCCCAGCCGCTCGCGCCCCAGGCTGAAGGACACGCCGCGCACGACCTCGGTCAGGCGGCCCTCGCGGTCGGGGTAGGCCACACGCAGGTCTTCGACGGTCAACAAGGGGTTCATGCAGCGGCAGGCCGGGGTGTGCGGTTCGCACCGCATTAGACACCGGCACAATGCCCCGGCCGCGCGCAGCGGCGCCCCACACCACGCCGAACATGACCCGTTGCTGCACCCCTACCCGACTGGCACTGACCCTGTTGCTGGGTTGCTCGACGGCGCACGCACAGACCAACGCCGCCGACTGCCTATCGATAGCCGCTGAGTCCGCTCGGCTGGCCTGTTACGACCGCGCCCATGGCCGCGCTACGCCGGTACTGGACAGGCCATCAGTGCCCACCGCCACCGCATCAGCAGCGCCAAGCAGCCCGATCACCCCGACCACGCCCCGCAGCTACCTGGCCACGCGCTGGGACCTAGGCGGCCCCGAGGGCGTGATGTTCGGCCCACGTGCCTATCGGCCCGTGTACATGCTGCCCGCCACCTGGACCGACCACGTCAACCGCCGCCCTTCGTCACCCACGCCGCTGCACACGGTCGATAGCGACCTGGAACTGCGCACGGCAGAGACCAAATACCAGATCAGCCTGAAGGCCAAGCTCGGCCACCACTTATTGGGCGCGCCGGTCAGCCTGTGGGGCGGCTACACGCAGTCGTCGCGCTGGCAGGTCTACAACGGCGCGGCGTCGCGGCCGTTTCGCGAGACCAACTACGAGCCCGAGATGATGCTGGTGTGGCCCATGACGGGCGAGGTGCTGGGCTGGCAGATGCGCATGGGCTCGGTGGCCCTGGTGCACCAGTCCAACGGACGCTCGCTGCCGCTGTCGCGCAGCTGGAACCGCGTCATCGGCGCGCTGGCGCTGGAGCGTGGCGACTGGGTGCTTGAGCTGCGCCCATGGGTGCGCCTACGCGAGACCCCGGCCGACGACGACAACCCCGACATCGAAGACCACATCGGCCGTGGCGAACTGCTGATCAGCCGCTACTGGGGCGATCAGGCGCTGACGCTGCAATTGCGCCACTCGCTGCGCACCGGCCCGCGATCGCGCGGCTCGACGCAGCTGGACTGGGTGTTCCCCATGAAGGGCGCCTTGCACGGCTATGTGCAGGTGTTCAGCGGCCATGGCGAGAGCCTGGTCGACTACAACCAGTCGCAGACCAAGATCGGTGTGGGTGTCACCATTGCGGGTTGGCGCTGATGCGCTGGCACGTGGCGGCACGCTGCGATGGGGTGTAGGTTTCGACCGACAAGCCTTCATCGCCTTGCCTGACCCTGCTCTCCTGCCTACGCCCTTAGGCTGCTTCGTCGTTTGTCAGCCATCGGAGTCGACGTGAAGCGAAGTAACAGGCGCGCCGGGATGGCATCGCTGCTGCTTTGCGGGGCGGCATTGCTGGTGTTGTCCGGATGTGCCGCCTGGCGCATTGGCCAGTCGGTCGAAATGGCCAAGGCCAGTGAGCCCTTGCAGCAACGGCCTGAGGGTGCCCGCATGCGCTTGCTGATCGTGGGTGACAGCACCGCCGTGGGCACGGGCGCATCGTCGCCGGCTTCCAGCCTGGCCGGGCTGTTGGCCGAGCAGTACCCGCGGTTATGGATCGATAACCGGGCCCGCGATGGCGCCAAGTTTGCCGATGTGCTGCAGCAGTTGAGCGGCCCCGAACGCTTCGACATGGTGCTGGTACAGGCGGGCGGCAACGACGTGATCCGAATGCGCGGCATGGACGCGCTGCGAGAGGACATCGAACGCGTCGTGGACGCTGCCAACGCACGCGCGCCGCTGGTGGTGCTGATGCCTGCCGGCAATGTGGGTAACGCTCCCTTCTTCTTTGTGCCGGTGTCCTGGCTGATGACGCAGCGCGCGCGTGCCATGCACCGCCTGGTGGCCGACAAGGCGCAGCGCACGGGCGCCGTGTACGTCAAGCTCTTCCACGAGCGCGAGAACGACCCCTTTGTCGCCGACCGCAGCTTGAACGCACGCGACGGGCTGCACCCCAGCGACAAGGGCTATCGAAGCTGGTGGCAGGCGCTGCGCGAACAGGCCGGGTTGGACACGCGCCTGGCGGCCGCGCGCGCGGGTTAGCCGCGCATGGAGCGGGCACGCGGCGTGAACTGAGCGCAGCTCACACGGGTCGGCGGCAACTTCATAGCTGCGACTGCAAGGTCGAAGCCAGCCGCTCGATGGCTGGGCCAAGCAGCACGCTGAGCGAGCGGCGGAATTCGGCGGCGTCGCTTTCATACCGTCCCTGTGCCGTCACTCCCGAGGGGCCATGTCGGCCTCCTTCGGGTGGCACTGGGGTCTTGCGCTTTGCATGGCGTGAGCGCCGGCCCCGCGAAAGAGGAAAAACCCCAACGTGCCCGCATGGGGGATGCTGGGGCTACGGCATGGCGGGCTGCGGTCACCGTACTTTATGCTCGGTGCATCAAGAACAAGTGGACACAAATCACATGGCCGCTGCACAGACAAGCAAGCGCTCCTGGCTGAAACGGGCCTCCGATGTGTTCTGGCCGCTGCTTGGCCTGGTGGCAGTGTGTTGGTCGGTGCGGCTGCTCTACGTCAAGCTGCAGAAGGAAGTTTCAACCGACCCGCTGACGCGGCAATTGCTTGACGACGGCAGCCTGTGGAGCGACGTCAAGGTCATTGCTTTTGCAATCAGCGAGCGCCTGGCGCAAGTCCCATCGGAGGGTTATGCGCTGGCCGGTCTGGCCACGCTGGCGGCCTATGTGGCGCTGGCGTGGTATGACCGCATCGCCCTCATTCACCTGGGCCGCGACCAAGGCATTTCCTGGTGCTACATCGGCACCTGTTCCTTCGTGACTTACGCGCTGGGCCACAACATCGGGGCTTCGGTGTTGTCGGGCGGCATGGTGCGGCTGCGGGCCTACACGGCCAAGGGTTTGTCGCCGGCCGAGGTGGCCGTGCTGGTGGCCATGTGCACCTTCACCTTCGCCTACGGCACGTTGTTGTTGCTGGGCCTGGTGCTGATGCTGGTGCCACAGGTGGTGGAACCCCTTGGCCACCTGGTGCCGCTGCTGGCGCTGCCCCCCTACCTGGTGCGGCTGGCCGGCGCCAGTGTGCTGCTGATGTGCGCGCTGTACGTGGTGGGCTCGTGGCTGCACTTCAAGCCGCTGCGCATCGGCGGTATGGACGTGGTGTACCCGCGGCTGGGCGTGGTGGGCCGGCAGCTGGTTGCCGCGCCGCTGGAACTGGTGGCCGCTGCGGCCATCGTCTACTTCGTGTTGCCCGAGGCCGGCAACCCCGGTTTTTTCATCGTGCTGGGTGCCTTCCTGATTTCTTTCTCGGCCGGGCTGTTGTCGCAGGTGCCCGGCGGTGTGGGCGTGATGGAAGCCGTGTTCCTGGCCGTCCTGCCCAGCATGCCAGCCACCAGCGTGGTGGCGGCGCTGCTGGTGTGGCGTTTGTTGTACCTGCTGATTCCGCTGGCGCTGTCGGTGCCAGCTATCCTGGCCTTTGAGCACGGGCAGTTGCGGCGCGGTGTGGTGGGCAAAACAGGCTAGGCGCGTGGGCTCGCGGCACTGCGCGGCGTGAGCGCCGGCACCGTGCAAAAGGCAAGACTTGGTCCCATGATCCCCATGACCCCTCGGGTTCAAACCAGCCGCGAGACGTGCAGGGCCGGCACTCTGCCCTTCCAAGGCATCGCCTGCTCCAGCGCATGCGCCAGTTGCAAAACCACATGGTCCTGTGCGGGCGGGGCCGCGATCTGCACACCGATGGGCATGCCGTTTGAGTGCAGCGCAAGGGGCAGTGAAATCGCGGGCGTGCCCATGACGTTGTGCGCAATCGTGAACTGCACCGGTTCCTGCCAGCAGCCGCCGATCAAGTTCTCTGCGGTGACGCCGGGTTTGGCCAGGTTGTACTGGCCCCAAGGCTCGGAGACCCGTGCCGTGGTCGGTGACAACCAGACATCGTGTGCACCCCAAAAGCGCGACAAGGTGCGACGTGCTACGTTCGCACGGCTCCAAGCCCGCAGAAAGTCGCCAGCGGTCAGTGAAGCCGCCCACTCGTAGATGCTGAGGATCACGGGTTCCAGCGTGTCCGGGCCAGGCTTGAGCTGGGTCTTGGCGGCATAGGCGTCCAGCCGCTCCTTGAAGCCGAAGAAGAAGATCGTCTGGATCGCGGCCATCGTCTCCGTGCCACCCATGTCGGCGCTGGCCAAGTCCACCACGTGCCCCATCGCTTCAAGCTGCCTGCCGACGGCCTTCACCGCATCGGCCACTTCGGGGTCCACGCGGCTGCCGAGGATTTCGTTGAGCACGATGCCCACTCGCAGCCGGCTGGGCGGCCTGCGAGCCAATACCGCGTAGGGCTCGGCCGGTTTCGGGATCACGAACGGGTCGCCGAGCTGTGGGTTGGAGATGCAGTCAAGCATCGCCGCGCTGTCGCGCACAGTCTTCGTCTGCACATGGTTGCTCGCGAAGCCGAAGCCGCCCTCGTCCACGGTCGGGCCGACCGACACCCGCAAGCGCGACGGCTTCAGTCCGACACCGCCGCACCAGCTGGCCGGTATGCGGATCGAGCCACCGATGTCCGAGCCATGGGCGATCGGCACAATACCAGCGGCCACCGCCGCTGCAGCGCCCCCTGATGAGCCGCCGGCCGAGCAGCCTGACTTCCACGGGCTCGACGTGTTGCCAAACATCAAGCTCTCGGTCGTGGCCGACATCGAGTACTCGGGCGCCGCAGAGCGGCCCAGCGCATTCACACCGGCGGCACGAAACTGGGTCATCAGGAAGCTGTCGGCTTCACCGACCATGCCACGGCACAGTCGCGAACCGAACTCGATCTTGCGGCCTTTCTCATGCCCGAAAACGTCCTTCATCAAGAACGGTACGCCGCGAAACGGGCCCTGGCCCAGACCGGCCTCATCAAGCCCTTCGACGCAGTCCGGGTAGGTTTCGACCACCGACCTCAGCTCGCTATCAAGAGCCTGGATCGCCCGGGCCGCGAGCGAGGCGAGTTCCCTGGGCGTGACCTCGCGGCGAGCCACGAGCTCGGCCAGCCCCAAGGCATCGTACGAAGCGTATTCGGCGAGGTTCATGGAGCGGATCCCAGGATTGGCTTGCGCGACTTTGGACTTTAGAACGACTCGGCGGGTGCAACTTGGCGGTGTTGACAAATCAGCTGCAGAACAGGACCGAATGGCATGCGTCAGCCAACCAGCTACTCCGACCGCATGGCCGTAAAGAACGCAGCCTGGTGCAGGCGCTGACAGCGCCTGCCGGCAACGCACGCAGGCCCCCTACTTCGCCGACTTCGGGTCCAGCGCGTCGCGCAGCCCATCCCCCAGCAGGTTGAACGCCAAACTGACCACGAAGATGGCGGCACCAGGTGCTGCGGCCACCCACCATTGGTCGAGCACGTAGGCGCGGCCGCCGGCGATCATGGCGCCCCACTCGGGGGTGGGGGGCTGCGCACCCAGGCCCAGGAAGCCCAGGCCGGCGGCGGTGAGGATGATGCCGGCCATGTCCAGCGTGACGCGCACGATCACGCTGCTCATGCACAGCGGCATTATGTGGCGCAGCACGATGCGCCACGGGCTGGCGCCTATGAGCTGCACGGCGGCGATGTAGTCGGCCTGGCGGATGGTGAGTGTTTCGGCGCGCGCAATGCGGGCGTAGGGCGGCCACGAGGTGATGGCGATGGCGATGACGGCGTTCTCGATGCCCGGGCCCAGCGCAGCCACAAAAGCCAGCGCCAGGATCAAGCGCGGGAAGGCCAGGAAGATGTCGGTGATGCGCATCAGCACGGCGTCCACCCAACCGCCCGCGTAGCCGGCGACGGTGCCCACCAGCAGGCCCACGGGGGCGGCCAGGACGGCCACCAGCACGACCACGAACAAGGTGATGCGCGAGCCGTGGATCAAGCGCGACAGGATGTCGCGGCCCTGGTCGTCGGTGCCGAACCAATGCGCGGCCGATGGTGGCAGCAAGCGCGTGGTGCGCAGATCGCCCACGGTGGGTGAATACGGCGCCAGCACGTCGGCAAACACGGCCATCAGCACCAGCGCCAGCACGATGGCCAGGCCCAGCATGGCCAGCCTGTTGCGGGCAAAATTGCGCCAGCCGGCGTACAGCCGCCCCAGGCTGGCCTGGCGACGCGATTGCGGGCGGTCTGAGAGCAGCCAGTCTTGCAGTGTGGCCAGCGTCATCGGGCGTCCCGCGTGCGCGGGTCCAGCAGTTGGTACAGCAAGTCGCTGAACAGGTTCAGCCCGATGAACACCGTGCCCACCACGATGGTGCCACCCAGCACCGCGTTCATGTCGGCGTTTTGCAGCGAGTTGGTGATGTACAGGCCCAGCCCCGGCCAGGCGAAGACGGTCTCGGTGAGCACGCTACCTTCCAGCAAGCCGGCGTAGGACAGTGCAATCACCGTCACCAGCGGCACCATGGCGTTGCGCAGCGCGTGGCGCCAGATGATTCTTGATTCGCTCAGGCCTTTGGCGCGCGCCGCAACAATGTATTCCTGCCCCAGCTCGGCGAGCATGAACGAGCGCGTCATGCGGCTGATGTAGGCCATGGAAAAGTAGCCCAGCAAGCTGGCCGGCAGCACCAGGTGGCTGATGGCGTTGCCAAAGGCCTCCCACTCGCCGGCCAGGGCGGCGTCCAGCAGCAGCAGCCCCGTGACGCGCGGCACCGAATACTCGAAGGCCACGTCGATGCGCCCAGGCCCGCCCACCCAGTCGAGCTTGGCGTAGAACAGCACCAGCGCCATCATGCCCAGCCAGAAGATGGGCACCGAGTAGCCCACCAGCCCCAGCACGCGCACCAAGTGGTCGGCCACGCCACCGCGGCGCACTGCAGCCCACACACCCAGCGGCACACCCAGCCCGGCGCCCAGCACGATGCCGCAGGTGGCCAGCTCCAGCGTGGCCGGGAAGGTTTTGACGATGTCGTCCCACACCGGGTTGGATGTGAGCACCGAGGTGCCGAAATCACCCTGCAAGGCCTTGCTCACGTACAGCGCAAATTGCTCCCACAGCGGCTTGTTCAGGCCCAGCTCTTCGCGCACGCGCTGCACCAGCTCTTCGGGCGCGCGGTCGCCCACGATGGCCAGCACCGGGTCCACCGGAATCACCCGGCCGATGAAGAAGGTGACGGCCAGCAGCCCCAGGTAGGTCAGCGCCACCACCACCACAAAGCTGCCGATCGCCGCCGGCCATCGGCGCGCGCGGGAAGTCATCGCTGCGGGCGCTTCAACGCTTGCTGACGTTGAACAGGTAGGTCGAGTCCGAGGTCGGCCCGAGCTTCAAGCCGTCGACGTTGTTGCGAAACGCCGCCACCTGGGTCTGCTGCCACAGCATCACAAAGGGGCTGGTCTTGCGGAACTCGGCCTGGATGTCTTGGTACATCTTGGCGCGCTTGGCGCCGTCGCGCTCAAGTGCCGCGGCGTTGGCCTTTTTGGTCAGCTCGGGGATGTCCCAGGCGTTGCGCCAGGCCAGGGGCTTGGTCTTGGCGTCGTCGCTGTTGTCGGGGTTGCGCGCAAAGGTGTCGGCGTTGGTGTGCGGGTCCCAGTAGTCGGCGCCCCAGCTGCCGATGTAGATGTCGTGCGTGCGGGCGCGGTACTTGGTCAGCGTTTGCTTGCCGTCGCCGGGCAGGATTTCCAGCTCGATGCCGGCCAGCTTGAATGTCTGCTGGATGGCCTCGGTCACGCCCTGCACGGGCTGCACGGTGCGCATGTCTATGGTCACCTTGAAGCCGCCGCCATGCCCGGCCCGGGCCAGCAAGGCGCGGGCGCGCGCCACGTCCAGCTTGTAGGGGTTTTCTTTGCTGGCCCCGAGCAGGCCCAAGGGCAGGAAGTTCTGGTGCACGACACCGATGTCTTTGATCAGCGTGTCGCCAATGGCACCGTAGTCCACCAGCCACTTGAAGGCTTCGCGCACCTCGGGCTTGGCCAGGATGGGGTTCTTCTGGTTCAGGCTGATATAGAACACCGTGCCCTTGGGCGTGGCCGTCGTCTTGATGACCTTGTTGGCGGCCAATGCGGCCAGGTCTTGTGGCGTGAGGTTGCGTGCGATGTCGGCGTCGCCCTTCTCCAGCAGCAAGCGCTGGGTGGCCGACTCTTTGATGTGGCGGTAGATGACGCGGCCGATCTTGCTCTTGGTGCCGTGGTAGTTGTCGTTGCGCTCCAGCGTGACGATCTCGTTGGCGCGCCACTCGCGTATGCGCAAGGGGCCCGAGCCCGCGTAGTTGGTCTTGAGCCAGCCCAGGCCCATGTCGCCATTGACTTCCTTGGACATCACCAGCTTCTTGTCCACCACCGCGGCCACGTTGGCCGTCAGACAGTTGTAGACCAGCGTGGGCGCGTAGGCCTTGTCGGTCTCCAGGGTCAGGCTCAGCGGGCCGGTCTGGTTCACCTTGGCCGCCACGTTGCCTTTGTTCAGGCCGAACTGCGTGAGGATGAAGGCCGGCGTCTTGTCCAGCAACACCGCGCGCTGCAGCGAGAACACCACGTCTTCGGCTGTCAGCGCGTTGCCCGAGGCAAAACGCAAGCCGGGCTTGAGCTCGAAGCTGTAGGTCAGCCCATCGGCCGATACCTTCCAGCTCTTGGCCAGGTCGGGCAGCAGCTTGCTGGGGTCGTTCACGTCGTAGCGCAGCAGCCGCTCGTAGGCATTGCCCATCAGCTCGCCGGCCGATATCTCAAAGGCCTCGGCCGGGTCCAGGCTGATGATGTCGTCAAACGCCAAAGCCAACACCAAGGTGTCCTTGGGCGTGGCGGCGTGCAGACCCAGTGGGCTGGTCAACAAGCCGGCGGTAGCGGCCAGCGCCAGTTCGCGGCGTGTGAAGTGAAGCTTGTGGTTCATGGTCAACGTCAAGGCCTCAGGCCTCGCCTCCGAAGTGTTGGATCAGGTTGTCGATGTACTTCTCGACCAAGGTCTCGAACTCGTTGCGCACGATGGGTGCGACCACCATTTTCATCAGGCCCGGCACCGGCACGTCCACGGTGCCGAAAACTCTGAACTCCAGCGCCGTGCTCTTCTTGCCCGCGGTAACGCTCCAGCTGCCGCTGACCAGCGCGTTGCCCTCGCCCTTTACGGGCGTCCACACCACCGTGCCCTTGGCGCGGTCGCTGGTGTACTTGCTGGCGTAGACAGTCTGGATGTTGACCTGTGCCGTGCCCACCTTGGCCATCTCCCAGCGGTAGACGTTTTTGCCCAGGTCCACGAGCTGGTCCACCTTGGGGAAGAAGCTGGCCGACAGCGGCACGTTGCTGACGAGATCGAACACGTCTTTGAAGGCCGCCTTGACGGCAAACTCGTAGCCCAGGTCGATGTCCACGGTGACGGTCATGCGGATCTCCTTGCAACAGGTGGGTCGTGGCTTCAGATGGTCTCGGGCGCGCCCCAGGGAAGCATCAAGGCCAGCAGCAACAGTTTCTCGAACTCGGGCGCGAAGTGGCTGATGATGGCATCGGGGTCGGGGCACAACGCGCTGTCGGTGATCAGCCCGAACTGCACGCCGCCGCCGTAGCTGAGGATGCTCAGCCCCACCCCCACGTCGCCCGAGGCCGGCACCCAGAACATGTTCTGGCGCAGCGTGGCGCCGCAGAACTTCAGCGCCACGCCCGGGCCGGGCACGTTGGTCATCACCGCGGTGGTCTTCTTGGCAAACAGGCCCAGCACGGTGTCTTGCACGGGCTTGATGACCAGGCCCGTCATGGCCAGGATGGCAAACGCCATCAGCGGCTGGTAGCTGCCCTTCAGTTCAGCCATGCGCGCATGCACGGCGTACACCCGCGCGACAGGGTTGGCAATGCCTATGGGCAGCACCAGCGGCGCCAGGCCAAAGCGGTTGCCCAGCTTCCAGGCCTGCTCCAGCGGGCGCAGGTTCACCGGCACCATGGCGCGAATCTCCAAGCCCTGTGGGTCGTCGCCCAAGCCGGCAAGGTACGCGCCCACGGCGCCTGCCGCGCAGGCCAGCAGCACGTCGTTCACCGAGCAGCCCAGCGCCTTGCCCACGGCCTTGACTTCGTCCAGCGCTATGGGCTCGCCCCAGGCCACCACCTTGCGCCCAAGGGGCTTGCCTTTGAGCCGCGTCGGCGAGTCGTCGGCCATGGCAGCAAACGCCGCCACGTCCTTGAGCAGTTGCATGCCGCTGCGCGCAAGGTCCATCCCCCGTTGCTGCGGGCTGGACAAGGCCTCCAGCGACTTGGCCAGACCGTCGCCATACATGCCCACGGCCTTGACGGCCAGGTCGGTCAGCGGCTTGAGCACGGCGTCGGCCAGCCAGTCGCTTTCGTGGTCGTGGTCAGGTGCGAGCTTGCGACGCCGACGCGGCGGGTCGGCGCCGCCGTCGGTAATGGCCATCATCACCGAGGTCAGCGCTATGCCGTCGCCGATGCAGTGGTGGATGCGCGCCACCAGGGCACTGCCGCCGTCGTAGTCTTCGATCAGGTGGAACTGCCACAGCGGGTGCGCCGGGTCCAGTGGCATGCTGGCCAGTTCGCCGCACAGCGCTTGCAGCGCAGCGCGTTCGCTCTGCCCCGGCAAGGGCTGCAGCTGCCAGGGCAGCACATGCCGGGCGATGTCGAAGTGCTCGTCGGGCACCCAAGCCGCACCGGAAGCGTCGACCACCGCCTTGTGGCCAAAACGCGGGTACTTCAGCAGCTTGTCGGCAATGCGCTCGCGCACCGCCTGCAGCGTGAGCGCCGGGCGCAGCAGCCACACGCCCACGATCATCATGAGGTTGGCCTGGTTGTCCATGCGCAGCCACGCCGTGTCCACGCGGGACATGCGCTCGGCGGCTTGGGACATCGGGTTTCTCCTCGGGAACGTGGGCTCAGGCACAGAACACGATGCTGGGTAACATCCGGGTCGTGAAGCTCAGATTTTCACCCACGAAAGGCGTGCCATGTCCAAAGTCAAAGCCTCGTTCGACGCCGCTGTGGCTGCCAGCAAGGGCCTGCCCGAGAAGCCCGACAACGCCACGCTGTTGAAGCTGTACGCGTTGTACAAGCAGGCCACCGAAGGCGACGTGGAAGGCAAGCGCCCGGGCTTCACCGACATGGTGGGCCGGGCCAAGTTCGACGCCTGGACGGCCATCAAGGGCACGACCACCGACGCGGCCATGAAGGAGTACGTGGCGCTGATCGACTCGCTGAAGTAGGCCCGCGCGCCCGGTGGCGCCGGCCAAGTCACTTGGCCGCCAGTGCCTGCTCGATGCGCGCCATCAGCGTGGCGCTGGTCGGCGTCACATTGCTGTCGAAGCTGCCCACCGCACGGCCCTGGCGGTCGACCAGGTACTTGTGAAAGTTCCAGCGTGGCGCCTGGCCCGTGGCCTGCGCCAGCGCCACGAACAGCGGGTGGGCCGAAGCGCCCTTGACCACAGTCTTGGAAAACATCGGGAACTTCACGCCGTAGGTGTTGAAGCAGAAGTCGGCAATCTGCTTGGCGTCGCCCGGCTCTTGCTGGCCGAAGTCGTTGCTCGGGAATCCCATCACCACCAAGCCCTGCGCGGCGTACTTGGCATGCAGCGCCTCCAGGCCTTCGTACTGCGGCGTGAAGCCGCAAAAGCTGGCGGTGTTGACGACCAGCAGCACCTTGCCGGCGTACTGGCACAGCGCCTGGGGCTGCTCGTCCTGCAGCCGCGCAAAGCTGTGCTGCAGCAGCGGCGCCGTGCAGGCCGCCGCCGCGGTGGGCTTGGCCGGCGTCTGCGCTGCGGTCTGCGCCGCTGCGGGCCAAGCTGCTGCCAGCAGGCCAGCGGCAAAAACAGTCGGCAGCAAGGGGTTCACGCGCGACTTCGACTTCATGCGCCCGCCTTCTTCTGGGCCGGCGCGGCCTTCTTGGCGGGTGCCGCCTTCTTGGCCGCAGCGCTGCCCTTGTCGAGCAAGTTGTCGAGGTTCTTGGTGATCTCGCCTTCGATGGTCTTGCTGAACACGCCGAGCAAGAAGCCCAGCTTGGCGCTGAGCTCGAAGTGGTCGGGCGCCACGATCAGCGTGCCCTTGACGCCCGAGCGCGTGAACTCCACCGTGTCGCTGGTCTGGCCTTCGATCACGGTGCATTCCATGTCGAACTTGGACTCGACCTCTTCGGCCCAGGCCCAGGCAATCTTGCGTGCCCTGGCCAGGCCCAGGGCGTGGTCGCGGTGGATGTGGATGTCTGCCACGGTGTGTTTCCTTGTTATGGGTTGGCGCCAAGTTTGGCGCGCCGCGCGTCCTTAGGCAAGGCGGCCAGGGACTTCACCTCGGCATAGAAGCGCGTCAAATCGCCGCCGCTGCGTTCGAACAGGCGTTCGAAGTCGGGCACCAGTTCGTTGTAGGCCGCCATCACGCCCAGCGCGGCGTTGTTGGCGCGGGCGAACCAGGTGTCGTAGCCGGCAAATCCATTCCAGCGCTGCGCCTTCAACGACTGGTAGTCGCTGTTCATGGCGGCCATCAGTGCGGCCTTGCGTTCGCGCTTGAGAGCGTCGGGCACATCACTGGTGTACAGGGCCCTCAGCGCATCGCGATAGCGGGCCGTGAGTTCGCGGAAGTCCTGTCGCCGGCGGTCCAGTGCGGCGTATTCCTCGCGCGCTTGTGCAGAACCATGGTGCTCTAACCAGCGCCGCCCACCGATGCGTTCAACCGCTGTCGCAAACGACTCGTTGAATGTCGTGTCGTCGTCGGCATAGGCCACCTGGTGCGCCAGCTCGTGGAAGATCATCCGGGCCAGCTCGCCTTCAGGCCACTGCAAGAAGGTGTTGAGCAGCGGGTCGCCGCCCAGCCAGTCGGTGCGGCCCAGCGTGGAGTAAGCCGGCACACCGTAGACGCTGGTCTCCCAGCCTTCACCTTGTAGCTGCGCGGCCAGCACATCGGCCGGCGCGCGCGTGAAGTAGCCGCGGTAGCCCACGCAGCCCACCACGGGGAAGCACCAGGTCTTCAGCGACAGCGACAGCTCGGGTGCCGCCACGGCGTTCCACACCACGGCTGTGCGCTGCAGGTCGGCATAGCGGCGGTAGCTGTGGTTGTCGGGCAGCCTCAGTTCAGTCACCGCAAAGTCGCGCATGCGCTGGCTGAGCAACAGGCGCTGGCGCAGCGCCTCGGGTGTGGTCGGGTCGGCCACCCAGTCGGCCACCGGGCGCGTGCGTTGCAGCAAGTCGAGGTGGCCGTTCACGGCTTGTGCGTAGTAGCCCAGGCTGCTGCAGCCGCTGGTCAGGCACACGGCCGACACAGCCATCAGCACGGTGCCCAGCAGACTGGCCGAGGCCACTACGACCGCCCTGCGCCAGCGCACGTCAAGCCGCGGCCGCTTTCACTTCCACTTCCACCAGGCAGTCGTAAAACGTCGGTGCCCGGCCCAGGTCGGTGAGCTGCTGGTGCGTCAACTGGTTGACGTTGGTGCCAGCCAGTCCGAACTTGCGCCACCACACGCCCAGGCCGTTGACGACGCCCGGCCGCGCGCGGTCGTTCAGCGCGGCCTTGCAAAGGTATTCACCGCGCTCGTTGAACACGCGCACCACGGCGCCGGCCGTGATGCCGCGCGCCGCGGCATCCAGCGGGTGCATCTCCAGCAGCGGTTCACGCTCGGCCGCGCGCAGGCTGGCGATGTTGACGAAGGTGGAGTTCATGAAGTTGCGCGCCGGTGGCGAGATCATGGCCAGCGGGAAGCGCGCCGCCAGCGCGGGCGAAGACAGCGCACTTTCGTAGTTAGGCAGGTGGTCGGGCAGGCCCAGGCCGGGCGCGTCGGCCAGCGCCTTGCCGCTGGACGTGGGGAAACCGCCCTCGGCAAAAGGCGCGTCGGCAATGTCCAGCTTCACCCAGCCGCGCGCGCGCAGGGCCGCCGGGTCAACCACTTCAGCGCGGAAGGCGCCGCGCGCCATGGTTTCATCGTCGTCGGCAAAACAAGGCTCATCAAAACCCATGCGCGCGGCCAGGGCGCGGAAGATGGCGGCGTTCGAACGGGCCTGCCCCACCGGCGCAATCGCCGGCTCGTTGAGCATGGCGCAGGTATGGCCATAAGAGCGGTGCGCATCCCAGTGTTCCAGCTGCGTGGTGGCGGGCAGCACGTAGTCGGCGTGGTCGGCGGTGTCGGTGAGAAAGTGCTCCAGCACCACCGTGAACAGGTCTTCGCGCGCAAAGCCGCGGGCGACCCGGGCGCTGTCCGGCGCCACCGCCACGGGGTTGCTGTTGTAGACGACGACGGCCTCGATGCGCGGGCCGAAGTCGGGTGAGCTTTCGCGCAGCAGGTCGTCGCCGATGGTGCTCATGTTGACAGTGCGCGGCATGCGCCCCGCGCCCGCAGGGCCGTACACACCTTCCAGCAGGTCGGGCCGCTGCATCCAGGCGTCGTTACGCGCATGGCGGAACCAGCCCGAGCTGGACAGCAGCAGGCCGCCGGCACGGTGGCGCCAGGCACCCACCAGGCAGGGCAGCAGAGCAATCAAGCGCACGGCATTGCCGCCGCCGCGCACCCGCTGCATGCCGTAGTTCAGGCGGATAGCCGCGGGGGGCGTGCTGGCGTAGTCGCGCGACAGGCCGCGCACCTCGTCGGCGCTGATGCCGCAGACCGCAGCCACACGCTCAGGGGGCCATTGCAGGGCGCGTTCGCGCAAGCCCGGCCAGCCTTCGACATGGCGGGCTATGTAGTCGTGGTCCAGCCCATCAGTCACCACCAGCTCATGCATCAACCCCAGCGCCAGCGCGCCGTCGCTGCCGGGCAGCAGGGCGATGTGCTGGTGGCACTTGTCCGCGGTCTCGGTCTTGCGCGGGTCGATGCAGATCAGTTTGGCGCCGGCCCGTTTGGCCTGTTGCGCATAGGTCCAGAAATGCAGGTTCGAGGTGATGGAGTTGCTGCCCCAGATCAGGATCAGGCGGCTCTCAGCAAAAAACTCGGTGTGCATGCCCACGGCGGCGCCATAAGTGGCGGTGAGCGCGCTGCCGCCCGCGCTGCTGCAAATGGTGCGGTCCAGCAGGCTGGCACCCAGCTTGTGGAAAAAGCGCGCCGCCATGCCCTCGCCCTGCACCAGGCCCATGGTGCCGGCGTAGCTGTAGGGCAAAACCGCCTGCGGGTCGCGCGCGGCAATAGCTTTCAGGCGCGCGGCGATGTCGTCCAGCGCCTCGCCCCAGCCCACGGGCTCGAAGCGGCCTTCGCCCTTCTTGCCCACGCGCTTGAGCGGTGTCCGCACACGTTCGGCGTTATAGGTGCGCTCTGTATAGCGGCTGACCTTGGTGCACAGCGCGCCGTGGGTGGGCGGGTGCTCGGGGTCGCCCACCACGCGCATGGCCACGCCGTCTTGCACGGTAACAAGCATGGCGCAGGTGTCGGGGCAGTCGTGCGGGCAGACGGCACGCACGGTGCGCGAGCCCATCGGCATGGGGTTGGGGTGTATCTGCACATTCATGCGCGCGACTGTGCCACAGCACAGCCCGGCTAAGATAGCTTCACCCCAGTCTGGAGCTTTCCATGAACCTGATCGAACCGATCCTGGCCGACGCCGCCGCCGTGGCCGCTATCCGCCGTGATATCCACGCCCACCCGGAGCTGTGCTTCCAGGAAGAACGCACCGC
>JANOLY010000598.1:0-3859 GCA_031420055.1 Burkholderiales bacterium
ATCTGGATGGCCACGCGCGTGGCCTGGGCGTGTTGCAGCACGTTGCTGACGAGTTCACGCAGCACGCGGGTCAGCGCCGACCACTGCACCATGCTCAGGTGCACGTCGCGGTCATGCGTGAAGGTCCAGGCCAGTTGCACCTGGGCTGCACTCAGGCGCTGGGTGAGGTCGGCCTTCCACTCGCCCACCGCGTGCGACAGGCGGTGCTCACCGGCGGCCAGGCCGCGGGTCAGCGTCTTCAGGTCTTTCAGCGTGAGGCGGATGTATTCCTCCATGGCGGGGGTCTGGGCCTGGTACATCAGCGTCAACAGGCGCGCGCCGATGTCGTCGTGCAGGTCTTGCGCGATGCGCTGGCGTTCTTCAGTGCGGCCGCGTTCCACCGCTTTGTCATAAGCCACCGCGCGGCGCAGCTGTTCCACCACGCGGTCGGCCAGGCGCGCGTCGTCGTCGGTGAACAGGCGCTGGCCCGCTGCGGCAAAGCGCAGCACCAGGGTCGGCGCGGTCTGCCCGGGCTGGCGCCGGCTGCTGCCGCGCAAAGGCACCTCGAGCGCCGCGCCGCCGCCCACCACACGGGCCTGGGCCAGGTCGCGCTGCGCCTGCAGCAGCTCGCGCGGCTCGAACAAGTCGCGCAGCAACTGGCCCAGCAGCTGGCTGTAGCGGCCCGGTTGCGACTGCAGGTCGCGCGCGGCGCGGTACAGCGGCTCGAAGCTGCGTTCGGCGCCAACGGGCGACGCGCTCGCAGCGTGTGTGATGGCCCAGCGGCGCGACAACACGTACACCCCCACGCCCACAGCCGCGGCCAGAATGAGCGCGCTGGTGCGGCCCAACGCCAGCCACGGCGTGAACAGCAAGTACGTGGCTGCGGCGATGGCGGTGGCGCTGGCCAGCAAGGCGGCGTCGCGCAGCACCTGGCGCGATCGCGATACGAAGGGCGCCAGCAACAGCAAGGCGCTGGGCACCAGGCACCAGGCCCATGCGCCCAGGGTGGCTGCCGGGGCAGCGGTGTCGGGCCACTGCGAGGCCAGCGCCACCAGGGTCGTCACGCCCAGCAGGCCGGCGCCCACCAGCATGGTCATGCGCCTGATCAGCAGGGCAAAGGGATTGGGCTCGGTGCGGTGCGATTGCCCCACCAGCCACCAGCCGGCCACCACCGACGCCAGCGCCACGGCCTGCGCCCACCACCACAGGCCCGGCGGCGGCGCCAGCCAGGCCAGGCACCACCAAGCCAAGGCCAGCAGCCACGCGGTGGCGGCCAGCGGGTTGGCGTGGGCCAGGCGGCGCGGGTGCAGCAGCAGTGCGTGCACCGATGCCGCGGCGGCCAGTGCGTCCAAGGCCAGCGGCCCCAGCAGCGCGCCCGGCCCGCTGGGCAGCGATGTGCCCAGGCCGGGCAAGGTGCCCGCGGCAATGTAGACCAACTGCCCGGCCTGGCCCAGGCACAACAGCAGGTACAGGCCGTTGCGCAGTTGCGGTCGGGCCAGCAGCACCCACAGGCCCAGGCCCGTCAGGGCCCAGGCCAGCGCCGCGAACACATAGAAGGGCAGGCCCAGCCCGGCAAGGCCACGGCGCGCAGGTTGCAGGCTGACGACACGGCCATTGTCGAACCGCAGTTGAACGGAACCCTGCTTCAGCAGCCCGGCCAGACCCGCTTGCTGCTGCATCTGGTCGCGGCGTCGGGCGTCGTCAATCTGCCACCGCGGCAGCCGCTGCAGCAACAGTCCGTTGGGCGACAGCATGGCGGCGCCGTCTGCCGTCACCGCCACCAGTGTCTGGCCAGCCAAGCCCGCCAGGGCAGGCAGGGGACTGGCTTGCAGCACCACGGCGCCACTGGTGTCGACGCGCCAGGGGGCGTCTATCCACGGTGTGCCGGCCAGCTGCCGCGCCAACAGCAGCAGGCCCAGGCCGGCCCCTGCGAGCACCACCCACAGGCCACGGCGTTGGATGGTGTTCAGGCGTGGCGACGTGTGCTTGCTGCGCTGCCCGCCCAGCGTGCTGGTCTCGAAGGCCGAGTCAGGCCCGGACCGCTCGGCCCGGGGTGGGGCGGCGGGCGACGCCATCGCAGCCGCGCGGCGCCTCAGGCCCGCAGGTTCACACCAGCCCCTGCTTGCTGGCCAGCACAGCGGCCTCGGCGCGGCTGCTGACGTTGAGCTTCTTGTAGATGGACTTGATGTGGTCGTTGACGGTGAACCACTTGATGCCCATCAGGCTGGCGATTTCCTTGATCGTGAAGCCCTTGCTCAGGTAGGTCAGCACTTCGGTTTCGCGCGGTGTCAGGCGTTCGGTTTCGGGTGGCCTGTCCAAGGGCACCGGGCGGCTGGTGTTGAAGCCGCTGGTGGTGACGAAGCCCGAGTCGGGTGGCTGCGAGTCGCCGCCGCCCGGGCCGAAGCGGAAGTGCGTGAGCAGCCGGCGCGCGATGGCCGGTGACAGCGGCGGCTGGCCGCGCACGATCTTTTGCAGCTCTTCTACCAGCACCTCGAAGCGGTCTTCCTTCAGCAAGTAGCCGTCGGCGCCGCACTGCAGCGCGGGGAACAGGTGCTCGTCGTCGGAGTACAGCGTGGTGACGATCTTGGTGGCCGGGTAGGAGCCCAGCTCGGCCAGCAGTTCCATGCCGTTGCCGTCGGGCAGTTCCAGGTCGACCAGGATCAGCTTGAACGGGTCCACGCCGTGCAGGCCCTGCGCGCCGCCGGTCAGCGCGATGTGCTTGCGGGCGGACATCAGGTCGCCGGCCTCGGTGATGTGGTTGGCGTCGCTGAAGCTTTCGCGAACCACGCGGCACAGGAAACTGCGCGCCACCGGGTTGTCTTCGAGGATCAGTACCTTGACGGTCATCCGCGCGGTCTCCATCTTGTGCTCCGCATGCTAGCGCCAATCCAGGCGCTCAAGTATTCACCAGCAACACCTTGCCACGCACCTGGCGTGTGCCCATGCGGGCGTAGGCGGCGGGCAGCTCGCTCATGGGCAGTCGGCTGCCGATCACCGGCTTGACCAGGCCCTGGGCGTACCACCCGGCCAACTGGGCCATCGCGGCGGCGTGCTTCTTGGGTTCGCGGCGCACGAAATCGCCCCAGAACACACCCACCACCGACGCACCTTTGAGCAAGGCCAGGTTCCAGGGCAGGGCTGGGATGCCGCCGCCGGCAAAGCCCACCACCAGGTAGCGCCCGCGCCAGGCGATGGCGCGGAACGCAGGCTCGGCCAAATCACCGCCGACGGGGTCGTAGACGACGTCCGGGCCCTTGCCGTGGGTCAGCTCTTTCAGTGCCTCGCGCAGCGGTGTGGTGCTGTAGTTGATGGTCGCGTCGGCCCCCAGCGATGTACACAGCGCGCACTTCTCGTCGCTGGACACGGCGGCGATCACGCGCGCCCCTGCCGCCTTGGCAATCTGCAGTGCCGCCGTGCCCACGCCACCGGCCGCCCCCAGTACCAGCACGGTTTCGCCGGGCTGCAACGCGGCGCGGTCTATCAGCGCGTGGTGCGAGGTACCGTAGGTGAAGGCGAACGCCGCGCCGTCGGTGGTGTCAAAGCCCGGGGGCAGCGGCATGACGTTGGCAGCGGCCACGCAGGCATGTGTGGCAAAACCGCCATGGCTGCCGATGGCGGCCACCACGTCGCCGACTTGCAGGTGGCGCACGCCTTCACCGACGGCATCCACGCGGCCGGCGAACTCCGAGCCCGGCACAAAGGGCAGCGGCGGCTTGACCTGGTACTTGCCGACGACGGTCAGCAGATCGGGGAAGTTCAGGCTGGCCGCCTCGATGGCGATGCGCACTTCGCCCGCTGCAGGCTCGGGCGTGGGCAGGGTCTGCCAGCGCATGGAGCCGATACCGTCCAGGGTTTCACAGAGCCAGGCTTGCATGGGGGG
>JANOLY010000599.1:0-9215 GCA_031420055.1 Burkholderiales bacterium
TTCTTCCTGCTCACCTTCGGCTCGGTCACGGTTGACCAGATCCAGATCGGCGCCAAGGGCGCGGTCAACATCAACAGCCCCTTTGCCATCATCCAGACGCAGGCCATCATGTCGCTGTTCGCGGTCTTCGTGGTGGTGGCCCTGGTGGCGGGCACGGTGATACGCGACGACGAAACCGGCTTCGCGCCGATCCTGCGCGCCACCTCCATCGGCAAAGGCGCCTACCTGGGCGGGCGCTTCAGTGGCGCCGTGCTGGCCGCCCTGCTGGTGCTGGCCTGCATGCCACTGGCGGTGGCGCTGGGCTCGTTCATGCCGTGGCTGGACACTGAGAAGATCGGCCCCTTCGTGCCCGCGCACTACCTGTATTCGCTGTTCGTGTTCGGCCTGCCCACGCTGCTGGTGGTGTCGGCCACCTTCTTCGCGCTGGCCACCGCCACACGCTCGATGATGTGGACCTATGTGGGCGCGGTGGCCCTGCTGGTGCTGTATTTCGTCAGCCGCGGCCTGCTGCGCGACCCGCAGTTCGACACCATTGCCGCGCTGGCCGACCCGTTTGGACTCTCGGCGCTGACCATCACCACCAAGTACTGGACAGCGGCCGAGCGCAATGCGCAGTTGCCGCCGCTGGCCGGCTTGCTGTTGTTCAACCGCGTGATCTGGCTGGGCGTGGCCGCGGCCATGTTCGCGCTGGCGTGGCGGCTGTTTCGCTTTGAGACACGGTCTGCGGCCGCCGCCGCGCGCACTGAGCCCGCGGCCCAGGCCAGTGCCGTGCCGGCCCGCAGCGGCCCCTTGCCCGCGCCGCGCGCAGACGCCGCCACGCGCCGCGCGCAGCTGTGGGCGCTGGCCAAGTTCGACATGGCTTTCGTCTTCCGCAGCCCGGCCTTCTTCGTGCTGCTGTTCATCGGCGTGCTCAACTCGGGCGGTTCGCTGTGGTTCACCGGCGAGTGGTACGGCAGCGGCTCGTACCCCGCGACAAGGCTGATGGTGCAGACGCTGCAAGGCGCCTTCACGCTGATGCCCATCATCATCGCCATCTTCTATGCCGGCGAACTGGTCTGGCGCGATCGCGAACGGCGCGTGCACGAAATCGTCGACGCCACCGCCGCGCCCGACTGGGCGCACCTGGTGCCCAAGATCGTGGCCATTGCCGGCGTGCTGGCCGCCACCAGCGCGGTGGGCATGCTCACCGGCATGGCGGTGCAACTGGCCAAGGGCTACACGCGGCTGGAGCCGGGGGCCTACCTGCTGTGGTTCTGGCTGCCCACGGTCATCAGCGCACTGCAGCTGGCGGTGCTGGCGGTGTTCGTGCAGGTGCTGGTGCCGCAGAAGTTCATCGGCTGGGGCGTGATGCTGCTGTACATCGTGGCCAGCGTGGCGCTGGGCACGGCGGGCTTCGAGCATGTGCTGTACAACTTTGGCTCGGCCACGCCGGTGCCGCTGTCGGACATGAACGGCATGGCGCGCTTCTGGGTCGGCCAGGTCTGGATGCAGGCGCTGTGGGGCGCGTTCTCGCTGGTGTTGGCGGTGCTGGCTTATGGCCTGTGGCGGCGCGGCACCACGCTGGCGCTGCGGCCGCGGCTGCGGGCTCTGCCACGGCGCCTGCGCGGCGGCGCGCTGGCACTCGGTGGCCTGGGGCTGGTGTCGTGGCTGGGGCTGAGCGGCTTTGTCTTCTACAACACCAACGTGCTCAACACCTACCAGCCGCAGGTCGACCGCGACGCCTGGCTGGCGCAGGCCGAACGCGAGCTGCTGCCGTTCGAACAGCTGCCGCAGCCGCGCATCACGGCCGTCACGCTGGACGTGCAGCTCTACCCGCGCGAAGCACGCGCCGTCACCACCGGCAGCTACCGCGTCGTGAACCGCACGCGCGAGCCCATCGCCGAGCTGCACCTGGGTCTGCCCGAGCGGCTGAAGCTGGACCGCTTCGAGATGCCCGGCGCAACGCTGAAAAAGCAGTACCCGAACTTCCCCTACCGCATCTACACGCTGCAGCCGGCGTTGCAACCCGGCGAGGTGCGCAACATCAACTTCACCACCACGCTGCACGAGCACGGCTTCCCCAACGGCGCACCGCTGACGCGCATCGTCGCGAACGGCAGCTTTCTCAACAACGCCGAGATCACGCCCAACCTGGGCATGTCGCGCGACGGCCTCTTGACCGACCGTGCCAAGCGCCGCAAGCACGGCCTGCCACCCGACCTGCGGCCGCCCACGCTGGAAGACGAATCGGGCCGCGCACGCAGCGTGTTCCGTGCCGACAGCGACTGGGTCGACGCCGACATCACCATCACCACCGACGCCGACCAGACGCCCATCGCGCCCGGGCAGACCGTGTCCGACACGGTGCGCGACGGCCGCCGCACCGTGCGCTTCAAGCCCGACGCGCCGATCAACCACTTCTTCTCCATCCAGTCAGCGCGTTATGAAGTGCGCCGCGACAAGGCCGGGGCGGTCGACCTGGCCGTGTACTTCCACCCCGGCCATGGGTACAACGTGGACCGCATGCTGGCCGCGATGAAAGCCTCGCTGGCGCTGTTCGAAGCGCAGTTCTCGCCGTTCCAGTTCAAGCAGGCGCGCATCCTCGAATTCCCCAGCTACGCCGATTTCGCGCAGTCGTTTGCCAACACCATTCCGTACTCCGAGAACATCGGCTTTCTCACCAAGCTGGGCAAGCCCGAGAAGATCGACGTCGTCACCTACGTCACCGCGCACGAGATCGCGCACCAGTGGTGGGGCCACCAGCTGGTGCCCGGCCACCAGCAGGGTGCCACGATGCTGGTGGAGAGCCTGGCGCAGTACTCGGCCCTGCTGGTCATGGAGCGCTTGTACGGCCCCGAGCAGATGCGCCGCTTCCTCAAGTACGAGCTCGACCGCTACCTGCGCGGGCGTGGTGGCGAGGTGGTGGAAGAACTGCCGCTGGCGCGTGTGGAGAACCAGCCCTACATCCACTACCAGAAGGGTTCGCTGGTCATGTATTGGCTGAAGGAGGCCGTGGGCGAGCCGGCGGTCAACCGCGCGCTGGCCGCCTTGCTCAAGCAGTTCGCCTTCAAGGAGGCGCCCTACCCGAACACGCTGGACTTTCTGGGTCTGCTGCGCGCCGAGGCCGGGCCGCAGCATGACGCGCTCATCACCGACCTGTTCGAGAAGATCACGCTCTTGGACATGAAGGCCCGCAACGCCAAAGCCACCAAGCGCGCCGACGGCAAGTTCGAGCTGAGCTTCGAGGTCGAAGGCAAGAAGCTCTACGCCGACGGCAAGGGCCGTGAGACCGAAGCCCCGCTGGAAGAGGCCTTTGACATCGGTGTGTTTGATGCCGAGCCGGGCAAGGCCGGCTTCAACGCCCAGTCGGTGCTGCTGTTCGAGCGCCGGGTGTTCAAGACCGGGCGCCAGATCGTCACCGTGGTGGTCGAGCGCGAACCACGCTGGGTGGGCGTGGACCCGTACAACAAGCGCATCGACCGCAACTCCGACGACAACCTGGCGCGCGTGGGCGAGAAGTAGCTTGCAGGGTGCTCTGCGGTCCCCTGGGTCGGGGCTGCAAGCAAACAGAGAGTGTGCATATAGATATTTGCTAAATGCCCGACTTCATAATATTCTATATGCATGCCAAAGACCGCCCGCGCCCTTTTGCAACTGCCGCCCGCCACTGCGGCGGCAATCGAAAAACTGGGCGCTGACCTGGCGGTGGCCCGCTTGCGCCGCAAAGAGTCATTGAAGACCTGGGCGCGGCGCATGGGCGTCTCGGTGCCCACGTTGCAGCGGCTTGAAGCTGGCGACCCTGCTGTGGGCATAGGCATCGTTGCGACCGCACTGTGGTTGATCCAGCGTGACAGTGAGCTGAGAAATCTTGCGGCACCTGAACACGACCGAGGCGCGCTGGAAATGGATGTGCGCGGCGCCGTGGCACTGGGCCGTGCAAGGGCGAAAGCCTCTGCGGATGCGCACCTGCGCCGCGGGCAGCACTAGGATGAAACTGCCCCAAGCTCGCTGCGCTCGCTGCCCCCAGGGGGCGCGTCAGTGTCTTCGGACGGCCGGACGCCACTGACATGCGCCTGGACGACCTGCACCTGTGGTACCTGGGCGACCCGGCCACACCGCGCCGGGTGGGCGCCTTGGCGCTGGTCGCCGCCGGCAAGGGCGTGTCTCTGCACTACTGCAAGGCTTGGCTGGCCACGGGGTTTGCGCTGAGCGAAGACCTCCCGCTCATCGACCGCGAGTTCTTGCCCCCCGGTCGGCTGGCGGCCGATGCGCAGCGCGCCGTCGGCGCGGTGGACGACGCGCGGCCTGACCGCTGGGGCGAGAAGGTCATTCGTTTCGTCGACAAACCCAAGCGCTTGTCGCTGATGGAATTTTTGTACTTCGCCGGTGACGACCGCTTCGGCGCGCTGGGTGTTTCCACCTCGGCTGACACTTACAGCCCACGCCCCGGGGGACCGCTGCCCAGGCTCGAGCAAGCACAGCAGCTCAGCGAGGTGGTGGCCAAGATTGAAGCCTCAGAGCCCATCAGCGCCTTGGAGACGAGGCTGATTGCCGGCGGTGGCAGCCCACTGGGCGGCACCAAGCCCAAGGCCTTGATCGACATCGACGGCGAGCAATGGGTCATCAAGTTCTTCAACAACGAGCCCGTGGACACGCCGCTCATCGAGCACGCGACGATGACGCTGGCCCGGCGTGCGGGCATCAACGCGGCTCAGACGCAGATCATCCGCCTGGTCGGCGCCAACGCGCTGGCTGTTCGCCGATTCGACCGTGAAGCCGGGCTGCGAATTCACAGCCTCTCCGCCGGCACCGCCATCCGCGCGGCCACGGCGTCGGGTGACGAGCCCGAGCTGGGGTACCCCGCTCTGGCACGGGTGTTGCGCCGCGTCGGCATCACCCGGAACGACATCAACCAGCAAGACGCACGCGAGCTGTTCCGTCGCATGGTCTTCAACATCCTGCTCGACAACACCGACGACCACGAGAAGAACCACGCGCTGCTGGTGGTGAACCCCTTCGACCATGGCCGCCTGCGGCTGGCGCCGGCCTACGACGTGTTGCCCGCCAACTCCGGCCAGGGCTTGCAGGAATTCATCTGCGGCGCCCTGGGACGTGAATCGACGCTGGACAACGCCATGTCGCAATGCGATGCCTTCGGCCTGCTGCCCGCGCATGCCGCGTCCGAGATCGCCGCCGTGATTAAGGTCGTGAACACCTGGCGAGAACACTTTGCACGCGCTGCCGTGACGCAGCGCGACCTGGCCAGCCTGGCCCAGCGCATCAACGGCGAAGCACTATTGAGCCAGCGCCTGGGCTTCGACCTGGCGCGGTTTCAGTCAGCGCCTGCCAGGCACAGGCGCGCCAGTCCCTTTCGGCGCAGCTGAGGGCGCGTACTGGCCCGCCCCGAGCCGCGAGCGTGGGCTACGCCAGCTGCCGGCGACCGACAAACGCACCCATCCCGATGAGCCCAAGCAGCATCAGGCCGTAGCTTCCCGGCTCGGGCACCGCCGACACGTTGCGCGTGAACTCGCTGGCAACGTCTGTTCGGCGGCGTCGACGCCGTGCTCATGGCCGAACTTCAGGCGGTGGCCGCGCTGGCAACCACGCTGCCGCCCGAGCCTGGACCCAGGCAGCGCGGCAGTTGCAGGCACACTGCCTGCCGTTTGACATGACGGTGGCCGAGGTCGAGGCGACACTGTCGCGACCCTGAACATCACCGATGGCGGTCAGCCCGGGCCCTTGGCATGATCCGGGCCCATGACCACCCGCCGCCAAGCCACCCTCACACTCGCCGCCGCGCCCCTGCCAGGCTGGGCCGCCAGCCCTGCCAGCCCAGCATCACCGAAGCTCAAGGTGCTGCGCCTGGCCAACCTCAGCGAGACCGGTTTCGACCCGGCGCGCGCCGGTGACGCGCCCTCGGGGCTGGTCAACAGCCACATCTTCGAGCCGCTGCTGGGTTACGACCCGTTGGCCCGGCCGGTCCGGCTGCGCCCGCTGACGGCCGCGGCCATGCCCGAGTCGTCGGCCGACTACCGCGTGTGGACGGTGCGGCTGCGCCCGGGCATCTTGTTTGCGCCCAACCCGGCCTTTGGCGGCCAGCCGCGTGAACTGGTGGCGGCCGACTACGTGTTCAGCTTCATGCGCCTGGCCGACCCGGCCAACAAGAGCACGGCCTGGAGTGGCCTGGAGCAAAGCGGCATCAGCGGCCTGGCCGCGCGGCGGCGCGAAGCACTGGACCGCAAGCAGCCCTTCGACTACAGCCGCCCCTTAGAGGGCCTGCAGGCGCTGGACCGCTACACCTTGCGCTTCATGCTCGACGTCGGCCGGCCGCGCTTTGCACAGCAGCTGGCCGAAGTCGCCACCGGCGCGGTGGCCCGCGAGGTGATTGCCGCGCATGGCGAGTTGTCGATGCAAAACCCGGTGGGCACGGGGCCTTTTCGCCTGGCTGAGTGGCGGCGCGCATCGCGCATCGTGCTCGAGCGCAACCCGGTCTACCGCGAGGTGCTGTACGACGCCCAGCCCGCTGCCGACGACACCTGGGGCCAGGCCGTGCTGGCGCAATTGCGCGGCCGCCGCCTGCCCATGGTGGACCGTGTGGAAATCGCCGTCATGGACGAAGCCCAGCCGACCTGGCTGGCGTTCTTGAACAACGAAGTCGACTACATCGTGCTGCCGCCGGAGTTCACGCCCATGGCACTGCCGGCAGGGCGGGTGGCGCCGTACCTGGCGCGGCGCGGCGTGCAGGCCGAACGGGCTACGCTGCCCAGCACCTACTACACCATGTTCAACATGGAGCACCCGCTCGTCGGCGGTTATGCGCCGGCCCAGGTGGCGCTGCGCCGCGCCATCGCGCTGGGCATCGACGTGGGGCGCGAGATCGATCTGCTGCGCGAAGGATCGGCCGTGCGCGCGCAGTCGCCCATCACCGCCAACATGAGCGGTTATGACGCCACCTACCGCAGCGAGATGGGCCAGTACGACCCGGCCCGTGCGCGCGCCTTGCTCGACCTGTACGGCTGGCGCGACCGCGACGGCGACGGCTGGCGCGAAACGCCCACCGGCGCGCCGCTGCTGCTGGAGATGGCCAGCCAGCCCAACCAGCAAACACGCCGCTTCGACGAGCTGATGAAACGCGACATGAACGCGCTGGGCCTGCGCATCGAATTCCGCGTGTCGCAATGGCCCGAGCAGTACAAGGCCGCGCGCGCGGGCAAGCTGATGCTGTGGTCGGTGGTGGGCCGCGCCAGCGCGCCCGACGGCTTGCAGGGCTTTTTGCGCTACGACGGCGCGGCCAGTGGCGGCATCAACCTGTCGCGCTTCAACCTGCCGCAGATGAACGAGATCATCAATCGCCTGCTGGCCCTGCCCGACGGGCCCGATCGCGACGCCGGCTTCTTGCAGGCCAAGCGCCTGGCTGCCGTGTGGATGCCCTACAAGCTGCGCACCCACCCGGTGCAAGTGACGCTGACGCACCCGCGCGTGGTGGGTTTCAGGCGGCCGCTGTTCTGGTCGAACTGGTTCGATCAGGTGGACGTGCAAGGCCCCGCTGGCGCGGCCTGATGGGGTGGGGCCGGATCACACCACCGCCGGCTGCAAGTAGCGCATCGTGCCGGTGTCGGCGTCCATCTCGACTTCAAGCCCCAGTGGCAAGGTGTACTTGCGCCGGATGTGGCCGAAGCTGGCGCCGCTGAACACGGGGATGTTCAGGCCCTTGAAGTAGTCGTCGAAAACCTCGTCCAGCGTCAGCGTGCCGTAGCCGTCGCCGGGCTCGCACTTGGTGAAGGCGCCGATGACCACGCCGGCCAGGCGGTCCAAGGCACCGGCCAGCTTGAGCGTGCTGAGCATGCGGTCGACGCGGTAGATGTATTCGTTGACATCTTCCAGGCACAGGATGGCCCCGTCCAGGGCCGGCCAGTAGCCCGAACCGGCCAGCGCAGAAAACACCGCCAGGTTGCCGCCCACCAGCGGCCCGCGCGCCTTGCCGCTGCGAATGACTGCTGTGCGGTTGGTCTTGACCACCAGGCCTTCGGCGCGGTCTTGCGGGTTGGCCAGCAGCATGGGCTGGGCCTCCATCACCGCGCCGCGGAACTGTTCGGCGTCATAGCTGTTCCATTCCGAGTTGCCCATGGGGCAGTGAAAGGTCACCAGACCGGTCTTGGCGTTGACGGCGTTGATGAGTGCGGTGAGGTCAGAGAACCCACCCAGGAACTTCGGCGTGCGGCGGATGGCTGCGTAGTCGATCAGCGGCAGGATGCGCCCGCCGCCCGAGCCGCCCGTCATGGCCAGGATGCCGTGCACCGTGGGGTCGGCGAACAGGGCGTTGACGTCGCCAGCGCGCTGCGCGTCGGTGCCCGCAAAGTGGCCGTAGCGCGCGCGCAGGTGCGGTGCTTCGCGGACCTTGAAGCCCAGCGCTTGCAGCGCCTCGGTGGTGGTGACGTAGGGCGCGCGTTCGTAGATGGCGTTGCCGGGGTTGATCAGCGCCACCGTGTCCCCCGGCTTCAGGCGCGGTGCGCGCACGGCGGGCAGGCGGGCAGACAGACGGGCTGGGGCCGTGGTCTGTGCCATGGCCTTGCTGCCCGTCAGCCCGGTGGCCGCCGAGGCGGCCATGAACTGTCTGCGGTTGGTGGGCATGGCGGTGGGCTCCTGGTTGGGCAAGGCACGGGCGGGGCGGGCATCACAGCACACGCGGGTAGTCGCGGCGCACGCGGCTGCGCTGGCCATGGTCGAAGTGCCACCACTCGGTGGGGATGCCGTCAAAGCCGCCCTGCGCCATGGCGCTGCGCAGCAGTTCGCGCTCGGCCACATGGGCGGGCTTCAGCGCACCGCTGGCTAGGTGCTGGGCATGCAGTTCGGGGTGCGACAGGGTGCTCATCTCATCGAAGCCGCTGCCCATGTCGGCTTCCACGCCGCCCGGGCCCCGCAGGGTCACGTCCACCGCCATGCCAAAACTGTGGATCGAGCCGCGCCCCGGGTGCGCAAAGTACATCGCCATGGGTGTGCCTTCCACGTCACGCCAGATGGCTTCTTGCACCCGCTGCGGGCGCAGCGCGTCCAGCACCAACAGCACCCAGCCCGGGCGCTGCGCGGCCAGCCACAGCGCGGCGGCTTCCAGGCCGGTGGCGGCCTCCTCGCGCAGCCAGGCGCAGTCGAGGTCCCCGTACAGGTTGCGTGCGGCAAAGTTGTTGCTGCTGGCGTAACGCAGATCGTGCTGCACGCCGCGCAGGCGGTTCAAGTGG
>JANOLY010000600.1:0-3094 GCA_031420055.1 Burkholderiales bacterium
AGCCACGACAGCACCGACGCGGCCTCGCCCTGCTACGCCTGCCTGTTCCCGCCCGACGCCGCCTTCGAAGACGTGGCCTGCGCCCAGATGGGTGTGCTGGCGCCGCTGGTGGGCATCGTCGGCAGCATGCAAGCAGCGCAGGCCATCAAGCTGCTGGCCGGCGCCGGCGCCGGCGCGGGCCTGGTCGGCTGGCTGTGCATGCTGGACGCCATGAGCCTGTCCATGGACCGCATCCGGATTGCCCGCGACCCGGCCTGCGCCGTGTGCGGCAGCCCGGCCGCTGCGCACGGCAAAGCGCATTAAGCTCGCTGCGATGAACCACCCCCACCCGCCGCTGGCCGCGCGCAATTTCCCCAGCGCCGAGGAAGAAGTCGCCGCACTGCCGACCACCTCACCCTATAGCGGGCCCAAAAGCGCCTACCGGCTGGCCTTCACCGACACCGACTTCCTGCTGCGCGAGGAACTGCGTCCGGTGCGCATGCAGCTGGAGTTGCTCAAGCCAGAAATGGTGCAGCGCGAACAGGGCATCGAGTCGACCATCGTCATGTTCGGCAGCGCCCGCATTCTGCCGGCCGACCAGGCCCAACAACAGTTGCTGGCCGCCCAGGGCCGTGGCGACACCGGCGCCGTGCGCCGCGCTGAAACAGCGCTGGCCATGAGCCACTTTTACGAAGAAGCACGCCGCTTCGCCGGCCTGGTGAGCCAGCGCACGCGCGGCTTCGACACGCCCATCTACGTGGTCACCGGCGGCGGCCCGGGCATCATGGAAGCCGGCAACCGTGGCGTGTTTGAAGTCGGCGGCAAGAGCATCGGCCTGAACATCGTGCTGCCGCACGAGCAGGCACCCAACCCTTACATCACGCCCGAGCTGTGCTTCCAGTTCCACTACTTCGCGCTGCGCAAGATGCACTTCCTGATGCGCAGCATCGCACTGGTGTGCTTCCCCGGAGGCTTCGGCACGCTGGATGAGCTGTTCGAGACCATGACCCTGGTGCAGACCGGCAAGAGCCGCGCGCGGCCGATTCTGCTGTTTGGCCGCGCCTTCTGGGAAAAGCTCATCAACTTCGACCACCTGGTCGACACCGGCATGATCAGTCAACGCGACCTGGGCTTGTTCCATTTCGTCGAGACAGCCGAAGAAGCCTGGGCCTTTCTGGCCGACCACTACGGTTTCGACCTGCCCGAGACGACCACGGGCGAGTTCGCTCTGGATATCTAGGACCCCAAGACGCCTGCGGCGTCGCCCCCCGAGGGGATCTCGTTCCTCTTGGGACGGCCCGGCGAGGAACGAGAAACGACCATGCACAAGCAGATCAGCCTGATCGGCGCCCCCACCGACATCGGCGCCGGCGCGCGGGGCGCCAGCATGGGGCCCGAAGCCCTGCGCGTGGCCGGCATCCAGGCCGTGCTGGAAAGCCATGGCCTGACCGTGCACGACCACGGCAACCTGGCCGGCCCAGCCAACCCGTGGTTGCCACCGGCTGAGGGCTACCGCCACCTGGCCGAGGTGGTGGCCTGGAACCGCGCCGTGCACGAAGCTGTGTATGGCGAGCTGCAACGCGCGCGCCTGCCCATCTTGCTGGGCGGCGACCACTGCCTGGGCATCGGCAGCATCAGCGCCGTGGCGCGCCACTGCCGCGACGCCGGCAAGAAGCTGCGCGTGCTGTGGCTGGACGCGCATGCCGACTTCAACACCAGCACGCTCACGCCCAGCGGCAACATCCACGGCATGCCGGTGGCCTGCCTGTGCGGGCATGGGCCGCGCGAGCTGATCGAGATCGGCGGCACGGTGCCGGCCATCAACCCCAAGGTGCTGCGCCAGATCGGTATCCGCAGTGTCGACGCCGGCGAGAAGCGCTTTGTGCATGAAGTCGGCCTGGAGGTCTTCGACATGCGCTACATCGACGAGATGGGCATGCGCCACACCATGGAGCTCGCCCTGGCCACGCTGGACGCCAACACCCACCTGCACGTGAGCTTCGACGTCGACTTTCTCGACCCCGCCATCGCCCCGGGCGTGGGCACCACCGTGCCCGGTGGCCCCACCTACCGCGAAGCGCAGCTGTGCATGGAGATGATCGCCGACACCGGCCGCCTGGCCAGCCTGGACGTGATGGAACTCAACCCAGCGCTTGATGTGCGCAACCAGACCGCGCTGCTGGCGGTGGACTTGATCGAGAGCCTGTTCGGCAAGAGCACCTTGATGCGCAAGTAGGTGCTTGGAGCCAGCCCAGGCTGGGCCGGAGGCGGCGCCTTACGCTGCTCGGAAGGGATCTGTGTGAAGGCGGATAGGAGACCTTGGTAGGCATCGGCAGTCGGCCAGTAGCGGGTGCTCAGCAGGGGCCGCTTCGGGGTCGTCTGACTTGAGGGGGCGAGCGGTGAATCTGTGAAGGTCCTGCCGATGGAGCACTGCCCGAACTGCGGCGGCGAGCTGAAGATCATCGCCGCCATCCTGGAGCAGCCGGTGATCGAGAAGATCCTCACGCACCTGGGATTGCAGGCGCGTGCACCGCCTCGGGCGCCGGCCCGTGGTCAGGCGATGCAAGCGGCCTGAGGCTGCCCAATCGCGACCGTTCAGGCGACCCAGCACCCCGGGCCGCTGGAGTCGGCTGCGTCCGAGGGTTTGCGGGATCTGTAGAAGTGCCCTGGTGACCAGGGATAACCCGCAAACGGCGGCCGAGAAGGACGACTTTCGGCGGCGCTGTCAACGCCCAACAGACCGCAGCCGCCTCCGAAGACAGATTCAAGCGCACCAGGCGCCGTGCTCCGTCGCGTCGGGGTGCCATGGAGAAGAAAAAAGGGCGTTTGAAAAGCCTATCCTCCACACGAGCGCCATGCACCTGCTGCAGTCGGGCGTGCCGTTCAACCTGATCGCCCTGTGGCTCGGCCACGAGAGCACGACAACGACGCACCTATATGTCGAGGCCGACCTCGCGATGAAGGAGAAGGCCCTCGCACGGCTGGCGGCGCCGGAGACCAAGATGGGCCGCTACAAGGCACCGGACTCGCTGCTGCGGTTCCTGCAAACGCTGTAACTATGTGCAGACATCGCCGGCCTCCATGCCTCATCGCCGCCGGGGCCGGCCCCGTCCAT
>JANOLY010000601.1:0-4264 GCA_031420055.1 Burkholderiales bacterium
CGATGCCAAGCGCTTCAAGCGGCTGGCCGAAACCGGCCTGAAAGCGCTGGAGCTGAAGGCCCGCGCGATACCGGTCTGTGCCGCGCTGGAAGCCACCTTGCCGGCGGACTTCATGTCGGCCACCAATGTCATCGAAGCCGCCCTGGCGCCAGCGCCGGCGGGCGACGACGCTGCCGTGCGAGCACCCGTGGCCGACGACGGCCTGCGTGGCTGGGTGCTGTGGCCCGTGGGCGAGTTCGTGGCCCGGCGCGGCCTGGCGCACCCCGAACGCGCGCTGGCCACGCTGCACGCGCTGACGCAGCGCTTCACAGCCGAATTTTCGCTGCGGCCACTCATCGTGGCCCACCCTGCCCTGGCATTCGACACGCTGTCGCGCTGGTGCAGCGACGACAGCCCCCACGTGCGCCGCAGCGTGGCCAACCACTTGAACGACATTGCCAAGGACCACCCGGCGCTGGTCTGCGCCTGGGTTGAAGAACACCTGACCGGCGCCGCGCCCGAGCGGCGCGCGCTGCTGCGCCACGCCAGCCGCACGCTCATCAAACAAGGCGACGTGCGTATGTTGCTTGCCTGGGGGCTGGGTGCACCCTTGCGCGGCAGTGCCGCCTTGCAGTTGGCCCCCGGCGCGCTGCGGGTGGGTGAGTCGCTGACGCTGAGCCTGACGCTGGTGTCGTGCGCCGCGCGCGCACAGGTGCTGGCCATCGACTACGTGGTGCACCATGTCAAGGCCGGCGGCCACACCACGCCCAAGGTGTTCAAGGGCTGGCAGCTCAGCCTGCCTGCGCGCGGCGAGCTGGTGCTGGTCAAGCGCCATTCGATGTGCGAGATCACCACCCGGCGCTACCACCCGGGCCGGCATGGCGTGGCGGTGCAGATCAATGGCCGCACGGTGGCCGAGGCCAGCTTCGTACTGGAGAGTGCTTGATGGCCGAATTGCACTTTGAAGTTGAAGCCGACATCACCCGCGCGCGCACGCTGGACAAGGCCTTCTACCTGGACCCTGCGGCCTACGCCTTGGCGCGCGAGCGGCTGTTTGCACGCAGCTGGCAGTGGCTGGGCACGCTGGACGATGTGTCGGCCGCGGGCAGCCTGGCGCCGCGCGACATGCTGCCCGGTCTGCTGGACGAGCCGCTGCTGCTGGCCCGCGACGAAGCCGGCACGCTGCGCTGCCTGAGCAACGTGTGCACGCACCGCGGCAACCGGCTGGTGAACACGCCATGCCGTGCGGCGCAGATTCGCTGCGGCTACCACGCGCGCCGCTTCGGGCTGGACGGGCAGATGTTGTCCATGCCCGGCTTCGAAGGCGCGCGCGACTTTCCCGCCGCCCGCGACCACCTGCCGCAGCTGGCCTGGGGCAGCTTTGGCGGCCATGCCTTCGCATCGATAGCGCCGCTGTTGCCGCTGCCGGCGCTGCTGGCTGACATACGGGCCCGCATGGCCTGGCTGCCCGTGCACAGCTTGCGCGCCGACCCCGCGCGCTCGCGCGACTTTGAGTTCGACGCGCACTGGGCGCTGTACGTCGAGAACTATCTTGAAGGCCTGCACATCCCCTTTGTGCACCCCGGGCTGAGCAGTGCGCTGGACCTGGCCGGCTACCGCTATGAACTGGGGCGCGCCTCGGTGCTGCAGCTGGCCCCGGCGCGTGAAGGCCAGGCCGCTTTCGAGCTGCCGCCCGGCAGCCCCGAGCACGGCCAGCGCATCGCCGCCTACTACTGGTGGCTGTTCCCCAACCTGATGCTCAACTTCTACCCCTGGGGCTTGTCGGTGAACCTGGTGCAACCGCTGGGCCCGGCGCGCACGCGGGTGCAGTTCCGCGCGTTCGTGGCCGACGCCGCCCTGCTGGGCGCGGGTGCGGGTGGCGCGCTGGATGAAGTGGAAATGCAAGACCAAGCCGTCGTGCTGGGCGTGCAGCGTGGCATGGCCTCAAGGCTGTACGCGGGCGGCCGCTACGCCCCGCACCATGAACAGGGTGTGCACCACTTCCACCGCCTGGTGGCCGAATTCATGCGTGGCTGAGCCAGGTCTGCGCATCAAAGCCCACGGTGATGGCGCCTATTGCAGGCCAGCGGCAGGCACGGCAGACTGCGGTCCATGGACATCCCCACGCTCACCGCCAGCCCGCAGCCGCCCCCGTGGCGCACCCGTGCATTTGACGAAAGCCCGGCCTTGCTGGAGCAGGCTGTCGAGATGCTGTCGTCGGCGAAGTCAACCCTGGCGCTGACCGCAGCCGAGGCGCACCTTGCCCTGGCCCAGATGCGGCTGGTGAGTTGCTCGACCGGCACGCAGCTCTTCCGTGAGGGCGAGCGCACGCGTTCTGACCACATGCTGTTTTTGCTCGAAGGTGAGGTGTCGGTGGACACCGGAAAAGGCAGCCCGGCGAACATGACGTCGATCTCGGTGCTGGGGCCGGGCAGCATGATCGGCGAGATGGCCATGCTGGACGGTGCGCCGCGCTCGGCCAGCTGCACCGCGGTGTCGGCCGTGCAGGCCGCGGGCATGTCGCGGCTGGGCCTGGAGCGGCTGCTGGAGCAGCACCCGCGCGTGGCGGCCAAGCTGCTGGCGATGGTGGCGATGGTCACCGCCGAACGGCTGCGCGCGCTGAATGAGCAGCTGCATCTGTACGCCCAGCTCAACACCCACTTGCGCGAAGAGATCGACGCCAAAGGCCGCCAGTTCCAGCGCACCCTCTGAGGCCTGCGCCCGGCAAAGCGGTTGCCGCCAGGCCACCGCGCGCTACTGCAGCGAGCCCTTCAGGGCGGCGGGAATGGGCACGCTCAGGGTCTCTATGCCTTCTTCTTGCAGCGCCGCACGCTCCAGCGCAGTGGCCTGACCGCGTATGCCGCGCTGGGCGGTTTCGCCATAGTGGATGCGGCGCGCTTCGGTGGCAAAGCGTTCGCCCACGTCCTCGGTCTTGGCGAAGAGCTCGCGCACGGTCTGCAACCAGCTGGCTTGCAGATCAACGGGCTGGGCTTGGGCTTGGGCTTGGGGTTCGCGCGCGCCCGACAGGTTCAGGCGTGGTGCGCTGGGCATGCGGCTGATGACCTGGTCGGTGCACAGCGGGCAGGCCACGGCGCCGCGGCCGTTTTGTTCCATGTAGTCGTCCTCGGACGCGAACCAGCCCTCGAAGCCGTGGCCGTTGGCGCAGCGCAGGTTCAAAACCTTCATGGCCGCGTTCAGCCCGGCGCGGACTGGTCGGCACCGGCCCAGTGCAGCGGCCAGGCGCCGGCGCGCCAGCGTTGCAGCCAGTGCAGGCCTATGCGCGTTTTCACGTCGGGCAGCTCACCGCGCATGGCCAGGGCGTCGAGCTCGGACTCGGTAAGCCGGGCGACTTCGACAAACTCGCCGTGGTCCAGGTTCTGCGCGCCGGGCACCAGGCCGCGCGCAAACCACAGCCAGATGCTTTCGCTGGAATAGGCCGCGGCGTTGTGGATCTCGCCGGCATAGGCCCATTCGGTGGCGGTGTAGCCGGTTTCTTCGGCCAGTTCACGCTGGGCGCAGGCCAGGGTGGCTTCACCGGCCTCGAGCTTGCCGGCGGGAAACTCCAGCAGCACCTTGGCCACCGGGTAGCGGTACTGGCGCACCAGCACCACGCGGCCGTCGTCCAGCAGCGGGATCACGGCGACTGCGCCGGGGTGCTGGATGTATTCACGCGTGGCCACGCTGCCGTCGGGCAGAACAACGTTGTCGCGGTGAACCTGCAAGAAGCTGCCGCTCAGCAGCGTCGCGCCCGCCGTGCGGCGCTCGACCAGGTGGGCGTCGTTGGCTTGGCCCACCGGCGTGTCCATCACGTGGCCAAGGCGCGCACGATGGCGTCGCGGCACACCGCCATCAAGCCCCCGGCAAAGGGCCCGAGCAGCAGCACGGCCGCGCCGTTGAGTGCCAACAGCACACCCACGCCTGGCGTCTGCTGCACCGGCGCGGTTTGTGTCGGCGCGTCGAACCACATGACCTTGACCACCCGCAGGTAGTAGAAGGCGCCCACCAGCGAAAACAGCACCGCCACCACCGCCAGCACGATGTACAGCGTGACGTTGGTCGTGACCAGTGCCTGGATGACCGACAGCTTGGCAAAAAAGCCCACCATGGGCGGCACACCGGCCAGCGAGAACATGAACACCGTCATCACGCCGGCCACCCAAGGCGCGCGCTGCGTCAGGCCGGCCAGGTCGTTCACCTCTTCGCTCTCGAAGCCCTGACGCGACAAGAACATGATCAGCCCGAAGGTGCCCAGCGTGGTGAGCACATACGACACCATGTAGAACAG
>JANOLY010000602.1:0-7033 GCA_031420055.1 Burkholderiales bacterium
GTCTGCAGTTCACCCGGCTCGACGGCGCGGCTGAACAGGAAGCCCTGCATCACGTGGCAGCCCAGCCGGTGCAGCACCTCCATCTGGCGCAGCGTCTCCACGCCTTCGGCCACCACGCGCAGCCCGAGCGACCGCGCCAGCGCGATGATCGCCGTGACGACGGCCGAGCTCTGCGGCGTGATGCCCAGGTCGCGCACGAAGCTGCGGTCGATCTTGAGCTCGGAGATCGGCAGCGTCGTCAGGTAGGCCAGCGACGAGTAGCCGGTGCCGAAGTCATCGATCGAGATCTCGACGCCGATCTCGTTGAGCCGGTGCAACGACGGGATGACGTTCTGCAGCTCTTTCATCAGGTTGTCTTCGGTGATCTCGAGCTGGATCACGCGGTGCGGCACGCCGCAGGAGGTGACGCACTGGTGGATGTGCTCCACCAGGTCGCTGCGCTCGAACAAACGGCTGGGCAGGTTGACGGCGATGGAATCGGCGAAACCAAAGGCCTGCTGCCAGTTGCGCGCTTGTTTGGCGGCTTCGCGCAGCGCCCATTCGGACAGCGGCACGATCAGCCCGGTTTCTTCGGCCAGCGGAATGAAGTCGCCCGGGGGCACCAGGCGGCCCCCACGCTGCCAGCGCATCAAGGCCTCGGCGCCGACCATGCGGGCGGCGCGCACATCCACCTTGGGTTGGTAGTGCAGCACGAGCTCGTCGCGTTCGATGGCCTTGTGCAGTGCCGTCTCGATCTCCAGCTTTTCGCGGCCGCGCCCGGCCAGCAAGGGGCTGTAGATGGCGGCCGAATTCTTGCCCTGCGCCTTCACCGAGTACATGGCCACGTCGGCGTTGCGCAGCAGGTCGAGCACCGTGGTGCCGTCGCGCGGGTAGATGGCCACCCCGACACTGGCGGTGACAAAACACTCCTGCCCGCTCACGAAGATCGGCTCACGCAAGGTGTCGAGCACACGCTGGGCCACGCGCGTGGCGTCCTGGTCGTCCACGACCTCGGGCAGCAGGGCCACGAACTCGTCGCCGCCGAGCCGGCCGACGGCCTCGAGCGAGCGGTGCGATCGCGCGCCGACCACCTCGAGGCCGCTGTCCATGACCTGGTCGCTGTGGCGAACGCAGGCGCGCAGGCGCCGCCCGACTTCGACCAGCAGTTCGTCACCTGCGCCATGGCCCAGGGTGTCGTTGACGATCTTGAAGCGGTCCAGGTCGATCAGCAGCAGCGCAAACTGGTGCTGCATGCGCCGCGCCTGTTCCAGCGCGCGCTCGGCACGCCACAGCAACTGGCGGCGGTTGGGCAGCCCGGTGAGCGCGTCGAAGTTGGCGAGCTGGCGGATCTTGTCCTCGGCATGGCGGCGCTCGGTCACGTCTTGCAGGATGCCGGTGTAGCCCGCGTACTGGCCGTGGTCGTTGAACTCGGGCTCGGCCTCGACATGGATGACACGCTGGCGGCCGTCGACCAAGACGATGGGCACGTCGGTGGCCAGCACCGAGCTCTGGCGCAGTGCACCGTGCAGCAGCCGCAGCAAGGCCCGTCGTTCGTCCTGCGGCACCATGCGCAGCAGGCCGCGCAGCGTCAGCGACTCTTGCGGACTGCAGCCGAACACGCGCAAGGCCTCGGGCGACAGCAACAGGCCGCCGGCCTGGCGACGCCAGTCGAAGCTGCCCATGCGGGCCAGGTCCTGTGCGCGGGCCAGCTTGGACTTGCTGCGCTCGAGTTCGATGCGCGTGCGCGAAGCCCGCAGCAAATACTGCAGCCGGCCGGCCAGCAGGCTCCATTGCGTGGCCTTGACGTAGAAATCCGAGGCCCCGGCTTCGTAGGCGCGCGCGATGGAGGCGTCGTCGTCCAGGCCGGTCAGCATCAGCACCGGCACGTTCTCGAAACCGGGCAACTGGCGCAAGGTGGTGCAGGTGGCAAAGCCGTCGAGCCCGGGCATCATGGCGTCCAGCACGATGATGTCCGGCGTCCAGTCGCGCAACAGCGCCAGCGCCTGCTCGCCGCTGCTGGCTTCGACCAAGGTGAAGCCGCGTTCACGCAGCGCCAGCGCCGTCAACAGCAGGTTCACCTCGTCGTCGTCAACCAGCAAGACCTCGGGCTGGTGCGACAGGTTGGCTCGGACGAAGGCGGTCTTGTACGGCATCGGTTACAACAAGTCAGGGCCGCAGCATAGCCCGTATGGCCGCCTGGGCGGCATGCCCCAGCGTCACCAGTCGCTGCACTTCCAAGGGCAAGTTCACCGGCTCGCCATGGCGCAACCGCTGCTCGATCTGGGCACAGGCCAGCGCCAGGTCTTTGGCGCCCACGCTGCCGGCCGAGGACTTCAGGGTGTGGACGATGCTGCCCACAGCCGCCGGGTCGACCGGGTCCGGTTGCCCTTCGAGCTGCGTTAGCCAGCGCCCGAGCGAGGTGTCGAAGGCGGTCATCACCCGGCTGACGACGCCACGGCGGCCATCGGGGTCCAGCTCGTGCAGTTTGGCCAACGCCACCCGGTCCAGCGTGGCAGGCACAACGGCGCCGTCGTCGCTGGGCGGGTCCATTGGTGAGCCCCCTGGGTCGATCATGCGGGTCCCTCGTTGTGTTGGGGTCGATCGGGCCAATGGCGCGACCCGAGCGTGCCGCGCGCGGCCCATGGCCAGGCTGCGTATGCACTGGTTTCGGCCCGGCAAGCACCAACTTGAGCGGCCACGGCTGCGCGCTCAGTCCAACAAGCGGGCTGCAAAGAGCGACCCCAGCAGCGCACGATTGACCTCGGCCGGCCCCATGAACAGGCGTTCGGTGCATTCACGGATGTCCAGCATCGACTCCTGTTCGATCGCGCAGGCCAGGGCCAGGTAAGGCGCGTACGGGCCGCCCTGGCCGCACAGTGCCTGGCTGACCCGTTCGGGCATGGGCACACTCTGCAGCAGGCCGTTCATGGGTTGCTGCAGCAGCCGGTCGAGCAGAGAGAAGATGCCGCAGATGAAGATTTCACCGCGCATGCCAGCATCTTCGCTGTCGCCCACCAGGGCTTCCAGCAGCAGGCCGCGGCGCAAGGCAGCGAACAGCAGGGCTCGGGCGTTGGGGTCCGTGCTCGACGAGGCCAACAGCAGGACCAGCCAGCGCTTGAGCCGCTGCGGGCCGAGCAACATCAACGCATGGGCGAAGGACGTGACTTCGACCGACAGACCAAACCCGGGCGAATTGAGATAGCGCAACAGCCGAAAGGCCAGCGTCGGGTCGCGCTTGAGGATGCCTTCGAGCCGGGCCACCGGCATCTCGCGGTCCACGCCGTTCATCAGCTCCACCACCAGGCCCACGTCGGGCGGCACGGCGTCACGGCCGGCGGTGCGGGTGGGCTCGTCACCAAAGGGCCAACCCAGGGTGGCCACGGCGCCCCGGGCGAAGGCCGCTTCCATATCAGCCCGTGTGACGGCGCCGGCCTGGATGGTGGTCAACTGGCGCGCCGCTGGGCCGGCGGCTGGGTCGGCGCGGCGATCTTCGCCCGCCTCGACGATGCTGTGGGCGAAGCACGCCAGCATGTCGCTGGGCAAAGTCGTCAGCGCGCGGCCCTTGATCAGCAAGACGTTGCCGGCTGCGTGCAGGGCCTTGATCGCCGCGGCATGCGCCGGGTCGGCGGCCATGAAGGCGGGCACCTCCAGCATCAACTGCGCCGGCAAGGGGTGCGACAGCGCCGCCTGCAACAAGGCCTCGCCGGCAATGTTGAGCGACACCGGCTGGCGCACGGCGCCAGGCGCGGCATCGGGCCCGCGCGGCACGGCCCCCGGTGCGTCGGCCGGGCCGGCAGGCCAGACCTGGCTGACCAGGCGCATCAACGCGGGCATGTCGGGTGACAGGTCGGGGCGCACGGGGAACACGGTCAGCCGCGTCGCGACCACGCTGCGCTGCCGGTTGACCACGGGGCTGTAGCCCAGCGTCACCTGGCCCAGGACGGGATGTTCTTGCATGCAGTCGTGCATTCAGGCGCCGTGCGGCTTACTTCAGGTAGTCGACCAGCGACATGCGCTGCACGATGGAATAGGTCCTCAGCGCGGCATCGTAGCCGGTCTGTTTTGACTGAAAGTCCGAGATCGCAGCGACCATGTCCAGGTCCTCGGCCTTGGAGCGTTCGCTCTGGGCGTCCAGCTTGGCCTGGCTCAGGCGGGTCTCGATGCCGTCGGCACGCACCAGCGCCTCGCCGGCACGGGCGCGCCACGTCGACAGGTTGCTCATCACGCTGTCCACGTCGCGCAGGCCCGTCGTCACCGACTGCGAGATCACCGCGCCAGAGCGCCCCGGCGTGTTGAGCTCGGAGATCAGCCGGTCCATCACGCCAAACACCGACAGCGTGGCCCCCGGGTTGGCCGGGTCGGGGGCACGCAGCCAGGTCTGGTCGCCGTCGAACGACAGTGTCGCGGCCTCGCCGGCCGAGGCCTGCAGCTGCCCTATCGTGCCCACATAGGTGACGCCCGTGGGGCCGTCGACGAGCGGCGGCACGTTGCTGCCCTGGCCGCTGAACAGGTAGCGCCCGTTGCCGTCGCTGCGGTTGGCCACCGACAGCAAGTCGCCGCGCAAGCCGCTGAGCTTGGCGGCCAGCGACTTGCGGTCATGGTCGGAATAGCTGCCGTTGCCGGCACCCACCATGACTTCGCGCGCCTGTTGCAGCAACTCGCCGGCGTCGCCCAGGGCGGCCTCGGTGAACATCGTCATGCTGCGGCTGGTGTCCAGCCCGCGCAGGCTGGCCTCGCTGCGTGTCATGGCCGCCAAGGCACGTTCGGCGCGTGCGGCCGACGCCGGGTCGTCGCTGGCGCGCTGCACGCGCTTGCCGCTGGTGAGCTGCTGCTGGGCGTCGCTCATCGCGATCTGGCGCTTCTGCAGCTGCGAGATCGCCGCGTCGAAGGACTGGGCGGTGTTGATGCGCATGGGACGGGGCTTTCAGAAGTGACTGGCCGTGGGTCGGGCTGCGTGCATCAGCGGCCTGCGGTCTGCAGCAGCACGTCGAACAGCGTCTGCGCCACCTGCAGCATCTTGGCCGCGGCCTGGTAGCTTTGCTGGAACTGGATCAGCCGCGCAGCTTCCTCGTCCAGGTTGACGCCGGTGGCCGCACCCAGCATGGCGTTGGCCTGGTCGGCTACGGCGCCGGACAGCTCGGCGGCCGTGCGCCCGCTTTGCACCCGCACGGCCACCTCGGACATGGCCAGTGCATAGGCATCGGTCGCGGTGTGGCCGTCCACCAGCGCCGCGTCACGCAGCGCCAGCATGGCGTTGACGTTGCCGTTGTTGCTGCTGATGGCCGACGCTGGCGTCGGCGCCACCAGGACCACGTCGCCCTCGCCGGGCACGCCGTCGATTTGCATGTCGAAGCCATTGCCCCCCCGCACCGGGTTGCCGGCATTCCACAGCACCGGCCCGCCACCCAGGCTGGACGTGTAGGTGTAGTTGAAGCCGTCCTGCGCCGGCACCAGGCGGTTGAAGGTGATGGTTTCGTTCTGCCCAGGAAAGGGCAGCGGCGCGGCGGTGACCGTGAGTGCCCCGATGCGGCCGGTGCCGGTGTTCGTCGCGGCCGTGGTGGCCACCAGCGCCGATGCGGCGGCCAGGTCGCGAGGGTCGTCCATCAGCCGGGTCATGTCGATGGCGGCGCGGCCGACGGGCCGCAGCAGGAAGCGGTCGCCCTCCTGCGGGCCGGTGGCACCGAAGCGGATCGTCACGCCGTCGACCACGTCGCCGTCGGCCAGCGGTCTGGTGGCCCCGTCGGGCAGGCGACGGATGGTGGCCACGCCGGCGGTGACTTCAATCCGGTAGTCGCTGGCCTGCAGCACCGCAGGGTCGCTGATGGTGAAGTTCACGCTGCCCAGCGGGCCGGCGGGGCCGCGCACATTGCTGGCATGCGGCATGGCCTGCTGCGGCCCGGCCGCACCAAAGCCCGCACCCAGACCGAACATCAGCGGCGCGCCCTCGTTGCCCTGAGGCTTCAAGCTCAGGCCGCGCTGTTGCTGGGTGTTGACGGCCACACCCACCGTGGCGGCCAGGCGGCCGAGCAGGTTGGCGCCGTCGACAAGGTCGCGGTTCTGGAAACGCAACAAGCCAGCCACCTGGCCACTGCCCAGCGAGGTGTCCGGCAACAGTCGCACGTTGGTGCCGTCCTGGATGCCCACCGCCACCCGCTCGGGGTTGGACTCGTCCGCGGCCACCACCATCTTGCTGGCCTGCGCGCCCAGCACCAGGCGCTGACCGCCGCTGATGAAGATGCCCACCGTGCCATCGGTGGCGGGGATCTGGCTGATCTGGAACTTGTCGCTCAACTTGGCGATGAGCCGGTCGCGCTCGTCCAGCAGGTCGTTGGCCGGTTGGCCCAGGCCCTTGACCGCGGCGATGCCTTGGTTGGCCTGCGCGATGGCCGCGGTCAGGCTGTTGGTCTCGGCGATGGCGGCCCGGATGTCACCGATGACCCCGGCCTGCAATTCGTTGATGGCCGCGCCTGCGCTGTTGAAGCGCGAGGTGAGCTCGCCGGCACGGGCCAGGACGACCTGGCGCGCCGAGCCATCGCCCGGCCGGCTGCTCACGTCCACCATGGCGTTCAGGAACTGGTTGACCGCCTGCCCCAGGCCAGCCTCGCCGGGCTTGAAGATCGACTCCAGCCGGTTCAACTGCGACAGTCGGGCGGCGTCCATGGCCGACAGCGATTTGGCACCGGCCGCCTCGCGCACCAGCAGGGCGTCGTGCGAGCGGCTGACCGTGGCCACACTGACACCGCGTCCGAAGTAGCCGCTGCCGGTGAACTGGCCGGGCGTGGTGGACAACTCCACCTGCTGGCGCGAATAGCCGGCCACGTTGGCGTTGGCGATGTTGTTGCCGGTGGTCTGCAAGGCCGCGAAGTTGGCTTGCATGGCCTTGATGCCCAATGACATCAGCGGCGAGCCACTCATCGGGGGGCTCCCGGCTTGTCATGTCGTGCAATCGCCGCGTTGCGGCACAGGGGTTTCATGCAATGCCCGTTCTCTGCAGCCGCAGCGTGGTGTTGATGACGCGGGTCAACTTGTCGGCGTAGGCCGGGTCGGTGGCGTA
>JANOLY010000603.1:0-1803 GCA_031420055.1 Burkholderiales bacterium
CGGCGCATAGGCGCCGATGCCGACGTACAGACCTTCGGCCACCTTGTTCAGGATGTGGAAGCCCATCAGGTCGAGCGACGGCTGCTGCGGCACCGGAATGGACTGGTAGTCCAACACGACCAAGCCCTCGCCCCGGTACAGGCTGGGTCGCGGTGAATCGGCGGTGGCGGGTGATGGCGCTGAGGTCGGGCTGGCCTGCGGGTATGGCGGGGCAATGGCTTGCTGCGCTGCGGCCTGAGCGCTGGTCATTGCCGCGGCGGCGAGCGCCAAGACGGCCGAACCGATCTTCGAATTCATGTTGCATCTTCCCCAGGGTTTGCCCAAGTGTCTGGTGCGGCCCCAAGCCTGTGCAATCAGGTGCCCTCCTTCGGCTGGCGCGCCGGCCCCGGTGTTGGTTCGATGCCACACGATCTGGCAGCTGCCGGAAAACCCAGCCCCGCGTCATGGGTGGCCAGGTGGTACGGGCGGTTTTCGGTCACGAGGGGCTGACGCCGCCGCAGGCGTTGCCGCTGTACTGGGTTTTTAGGCGCCTGGGGCGGCGGTGCGCGCGGGCAATGCAGCGGGCGGTGGCGGCTTCGACATCGGCCGGCGATTTGCGGCATACCCAACCGGTCGGCCAGGCAATAGTGCCTAGTTGCACCAGTCTTGCTGCATTCGATCGGCCTGGCATTCCCGGGCGCGGCGTTGCAAATCCTCGCGACGCCATAGGGCATCGCTGTGGTTTGCGCCTGGCGCGCGGGGCGCCAGACCGATCTCGGTGCTAACGCAGACTGATGCAACTAGACACTAGGCTGGTGGCCAGCCGCTGGACGACCCGCCGACTGGGTCGGCAGTGCGCCACCGCCTAGCGCCGCGGCGGCTGCCCCCCACCCGATCAGGAGACGCCCGATGAGACCGCTGTTTCGCATTGCCACCCTGTTGACCACGGCGCTGGCCGTTGCACCACCGCTGCAGGCGGCCAGCGCCAGCATCGACGGTTTTAGCGCCAGCGCCACCACGGTGCAGCTGGGCGGCACGGTGGATTTCTGGGTGAGCTTCAGCGTTGGCACCACGTCCTGGTCCGGCGGCGGCAGCAACCCCGAAGAGCCGGCGCCGAGCGAGGGTTACCAGGACTGGAACGTCAACTGGTACAGCTGGGAGCACGAAACCCTGCGCAGCCTGTGGCTGCAGGCCGGCGGACAGGGTTTCTACGACAGCAGCAGCGGTAACAACAGCTGGTCGTTTTCGGTCACCTTCGCGCAAGCCGGGTCTTACGACATCGACTTGTCCGGCGGCTGGGAGGCCGATCTGAACACCGGCTACAGCAACGAGAGCGCCTCCCGCAACTGCTACTACCCCGACCCCGGGTACAGCACGGGCCTGTTCTGTGACGCCTGGCAATGGCGGTACAGCGACGCCGACGACAGCTACCCGACCGGCGGCAGCCTGTCAGCAGGTCCGTTGCGGGTGGAGGTGACGGCGGTGCCCGAGCCAGGCACCTGGGCACTTTGCTTGGCCGGGGGCGCCCTGCTAGGCTGGCGCGCCCGCCGCCGGGCCTGATCGGCTGCAGCCCACCGCCGGGCCTGGGGGTGGACGGGCCGGGCAGCGGGCCGGGCAGCGGGCGGGGCAGCGGGCCGCTGCGGGCTGCCGGCCCAGTGCCTGCGGCGCGCGACCGTCAGCCCACCCGCACCGGCACCCGCGGCGCCAGCGCGCACATCAGCTCGTAGCCGATGGTGCCGGCGGCTTGTGCCACCTCGTCGATCGACAGCACCTGGCCGTCGTGGGCAAAGTTCGGCCCGCGGCCCCACAGCGTGACCGTGCTGC
>JANOLY010000604.1:0-7142 GCA_031420055.1 Burkholderiales bacterium
GTGCACGTGCTGCGCCTGGACCTGCGCGAGCCCGGTTTGCGGCTGGAGGTGTCGGCGCCGGCGCAGCGGGGCTTGGCCATGGACCAGCGGCCCGACAGCACGGCGGCGGTGGCCAGCTTCAACGCCTCGTTTTTCGACCGCAACTTTGCGCCGCGCGGCGTTACCGTCAGCCAGGGGCAGGTATGGGCGCCGGTGCTGGCGGCCGATGCCAGCCCGGCGCTGGTGTGCGACGCCCGGCAGCGTTGCCGCATGCGTTTTGCCGACACCGCCGTGGTGCCGGCCGGCGCCATGAACGCTGTCGCCGGCACACCCTGGCTGGTGCGCGGCGGGCAGACGCGCACTGCAGCCGACGACGCCGGCTGCGCCGCCCTTTGCGCGCACGCGCACCCGCGCACGGCCGTGGGTCTGGTTGGCCAGGGCCGCTGGTTGCTGGTGGTGCTGGCCGAGGGCCGGCGGCCGCCGGTGGCTGGGGTGACGCTGGCTCAGCTGTCGCAACTGATGCGTGACTTGGGTGCTGACGACGCCATCAACCTGGACGGCGGTGGCAGCAGCACGCTGTGGCTGCAGGGCCGCGTGGTGATGGCCCGGCCCGCCAACGAGCCGCTGGAGCGCGCTTTGTCGAACGTCGTCAACATCGTGTTTTCCGGCGCCGACACAGGCCGGCCCTGAGCAAACCGCCGCGGGGCTTGGGATCAGCCCGCGCTGTGGTGCAGCTCGGTGACGCGGGTGACTTCGTTGCGTGAGCCCAGCACCACGCTGACACGTTCGTGCAGCTTGCCCGGCACCAGGTCGAGGATGCGCTCGCGGCCGTTGGTTGCCATGCCACCGGCTTGCTCCACCACAAAGGCCATCGGGTTGGCTTCGTACATCAGGCGCAGCTTGCCGGGCTTGTCGGGCTCGCGCTGGTCCCAGGGGTACATGAAGATGCCGCCGCGGGTGATGAGGCGGTGCACGTCGGCCACCATGCTGCCGACCCAACGCATGTTGAAGTCCTTGCCGCGTGGCCCACTCTTGCCGGCCAGGCACTCGTCGATGTAGCGCTTCATGGGCGGGGCCCAGTGCCGCATGTTGGACATGTTGACGGCGAATTCGCGCGTGTCCTCGGGGATCTGCACCTGGTCGTCGGTGAGCACCCAGCTGCCCGTTTCGCGGTCCAGCGTGAACATGGCCACGCCGCTGCCCACGGTGAGCACCAGCGTGGTCTGCGGGCCGTAGACGCAGTAGCCGGCCGCAGCCTGCTGCTTGCCGGGCTGCAGGAAGTCTTCTTCGCTGATGCCGCGGGCGTGGCCGATCTTGCGCAGCACGCTGAAGATCGTGCCTATGCTGATGTTGACGTCGATGTTGCTGCTGCCGTCCAGCGGGTCGAACAGCAGCATGTACTCGCCCTGCGGGTAGCGGTTGGGCACGACGTGGATGCTGTCCATCTCCTCGCTGGCCATGGCCGCGAGGTGGCCGCCCCATTCGTTGGCTTCGATCAGCACCTCGTTGCTGATGACGTCGAGCTTCCTCTGCACCTCGCCCTGCACGTTCTCGCTGTGCGCGCTGCCCAGCACGTCGCCCAGTGCGCCCTTGTTGACGGCGATGGCGATGCGCTTGCAGGCGCGCGCCACGACCTCGATGAGCAGTCGCAGCTGCGCCGGGATTAACCCATGTTCGCGCTGCTGTTCGACGAGGTATTGGGTCAGGCTGACGCGCTTCATGGCTGCGGCTCCAGGGCATGTTCGACGATCTCGCGCACGGCACTGCTCAAGTCGGGCTTGGCTGCCACGCGCATCAGCGCTTCTCGCGCCGCGCTCTGGTAGGGCTCGACCAGCAGGGCCACGCGGTTGAGCGCACCGGCCAGCCGGGCCGCCAGCTGCGGGTTGAGCGCGTCCAGCTCCAGCAGCTTCTCGGCCCACAGCACGTAGCCGGCGGCATCGCTGCGATGGAAGGCGGCCGGGTTGGACTGGGCCAGTGTGAACAGCAGGCTGCGCGCCCGGTTGGGGTTGCGCAGCGTGAAGTCAGGGTGCTTCAGCAACGCCTTGGCGCGCTGGAAGGCGCTGCCGGCCTGGTCGCCCAAGGGTTCGGGGCGGCGGGCCTGCAGCATGAACCACTTGTCCAGCAGCAGGGCGTCGCCGCGGGCGCTGTCGTACAGCGCCGTCAGCGCCTGGTCGGCCAAGGGTGAATGGGCATCGGTGAGTGCCACCACGGCGCCCAGGCGGTCGGTGAGGTTGCTGGCGTCCTTGACGCGTTGGTAGGCCCGGCCCGGCCACACCAGGTCGCCCTGGGTGACGGCGTGCCGGCACAGCATCTGCAGCGCCAGATTGGCCAACGCGCGTGGGCCGGCCTGTTCCGGCCGCGGGCTGTAGCCGGCGTTGACCTGGTGCTGCTGCCAGGCCCAGGCCCAGTCGTCGTGCAGGCGCTCGGCCAGCAGGGAACGCCACTGTTCGCGCACCGCATGCAGCTGCTGGGGATCGTGGTGTTCGAGTTGCTCCGCCAGGTAGGCCTCCGAAGGCGGCAGCAGCAGCAGTTCCTTGAAGGCGGGGTCGAGCGCCGGGTTGCGCAGCACGGCGCGCAGCGCGTCGGCCAGGCCGTCGTCCAGCAACGGCGCGCCACCCTGGGCCACGGCCTGCAGCAGGCGCGAGAGCATCAGCTGCTGGCCGGCTTCCCAGCGGTTGAAGGCGTCGCTGTCATGCGCCAGCAGCACCAGGCGCTGGCTGTCGTCCAGGCCGTCGTCCAGCAGCACGGGGGCCGAGAGGCCGCGCAGCAGAGACGGCACGGGCCGCTCGCTGACCTGTTCGAAGGTCCAGGTCTGCTCGGGGGTGTCGAGCACCAGCACCTGTTGCTCGACCAGCACGCGGCCGTCGGCGGCGAGCAGGCCCATGGCCACGGGCATGACGAAGGGCAGCTTCACGGGCTGGCCCGGCGACGGTTTTGAGCTCTGCGTGAGCGTGAGCGTGTAGCGCTGCGCTTCGGCGTCGTACACGCCGCGTGCCGTCAGCCGTGGCGTGCCGGCCTGCGCGTACCAGCGCTTAAAGGCGTCCAGGCGCGTGGCCAGGCCGCTGCCCGGGTTGGCGTCAGCCATGGCCTGGGCGAAGTCGTCGCAGGTCACGGCCTGGCCGTCGTGGCGCTGGAAGTACAGCGCCATGCCTTGCGCGAAGCCGTCGCGGCCGACCAGGGTGTGCATCATGCGCACGACCTCGGCGCCCTTGCTGTAGACCGTGGCCGTGTAGAAGTTGTTGATCTCGACGTAGCTGTCGGGCCGCACCGGGTGCGCCATGGGGCCGGCGTCTTCGGGGAACTGGCCGGCGCGCAGGCCGCGCACGTCCTCGATGCGCTTGACGGCGCGCGCCGACGGGCTGCCGGCCATGTCCATGCTGAATTCCTGGTCGCGAAAGACCGTCAGGCCCTCTTTCAGGCTCAGCTGAAACCAGTCGCGGCATGTGACTCGGTTGCCCGTCCAGTTGTGGAAGTACTCGTGGGCGATGACGCTTTCGATGTCGGCGAAGTCCGCGTCGGTGGCCGTGGCCGGGCTGGCCAGCAGCAGGCTGGTGTTGAACAGGTTCAGGCCCTTGTTCTCCATCGCGCCGCTGTTGTAGTCCGCCACCGCCACGACCATGTAGCGGTCCAGGTCCAGTGCCAGGCCGAAGCGCGCTTCGTCCCACACCACCGAGGCCAGCAGCGAGTTCATGGCGTGCTCGGTTTTGTCCAGGTCGCCGGCGCGCACGAAGATCTGCAACAGATGCGATTTGCCGGCCCGGCTGGTGATGCGCTGTTCGCGCGCCACCAGCTTGGCCGCCACCAGTGCAAACAAGTAGCTGGGCTTGGGGTAGGGGTCGTGCCACTTGGCGAAGTGGCGGCCGCCGTCGAGCGCGCCTTCTTCAAGCAGGTTGCCGTTGCTCAGCAGCACGGGGTACTTGGCCTTGTCGGCGCGCAGGGTGACGGTGTAGACCGCCATCACGTCGGGCCGGTCCAGGAAGTAGGTGATGCGCCTGAAGCCTTCAGCCTCGCACTGCGTGAAGAAGCCGCCACCGCTGGTGTACAGCCCCGACAGCGCCGTGTTCTTGTCGGGCGCGCAAGTGTTGCGGATGTCCAGCGTGAAGCTGGGCGCGTCGGGCGGGTTGTCGATGACGAGGTCGCCGCCTTCGATGCGGAACGACACACTTTGCCCGTCGGCCTGCACGCGCAGCAGCGTCAGCTCTTCGCCGTGCAGGCGCAGCGGCTGGTGCGCGTGGCCAGCGGCGCGTTCGATGTGCAGCTTGCTGGCGACGATGGTCTTGGCCGGGTCGAGGTCGAACACCAGTTCGGCCGTGCGGATGACGTAGGCCGGCGCGGCATAGTTTTCGCGCCTAACCAGGGTGTGGCTTGCTTCACGCTGCATGGGGTGTCTCTCGGTCTTCGGGTCGGGTTCGGGGGGCCGGCGGGCGGGTGCGCTACAGCCCCTGTTTCAGGCTGGCCTCGACAAAGACGTCGAGGTCGCCGTCCAGCACCTTTTGCGTGTTGCTGATCTCGACGTTGGTGCGCAAGTCCTTGATGCGGCTTTGGTCCAGCACATAACTGCGTATCTGGTGGCCCCAGCCGACATCGGTCTTGGTGTCTTCCAGCTTCTGCTGCTCTTCCATGCGTTTGCGCATCTCGAAGTCGAACAGCCGCGAACGCAGTCGCTTCCAGGCCACGTCGCGGTTGCTGTGCTGGCTGCGGCCGTCCTGGCACTGCACGACGATTCCGGTCGGGATGTGCGTCAGGCGCACCGCCGAGTCGGTCTTGTTGATGTGCTGGCCGCCGGCGCCACTGGCGCGAAAGGTGTCGGTGCGCACGTCAGACGGGTTGATGTCGATCTCGATCGAGTCGTCGACCTCGGGGTACACGAACAAGCTGGCAAAGCTGGTGTGGCGCCCGCCGGCGGAATCGAACGGGCTCTTGCGCACCAGGCGGTGCACGCCGGTTTCGGTGCGCAGGTGACCGAAGGCGTAGTCGCCCTCGACCTTGATGGTGGCACTCTTGATGCCGGCCACGTCACCCGCGGTCTCGTCTTCCAGCGTGGCTTTCCAGCCCTTGCGCTCGGCGTATTTCAGGTACTGGCGCAGCAGCATGCTGGCCCAGTCGCAGGCCTCGGTGCCGCCGGCGCCGGCCTGGATGTCGATGAAGCAGTTGCCCGGGTCGGCGGGGTTGCTGAACATGCGGCGGAACTCAAGCTCTTCCACCGTGGCGCGCAAGGCTTGCGCTTCGGTGTTGATGGCGGCCAGGTCGTCCAGCGCGCCCTCGGCCTTGCTCATCTCGTACAGCTCGGCGTTGTCGTCGAGGTTGCTGCGCAGGTGGTCTATGGTCTGCACCACGGTCTCGAGCGTCTTCTTCTCGCGCCCCAGTTCCTGCGCCCGCTTGGGCTCGTTCCAGACGGTGGGGTTTTCGAGCGCGGCGTTGACCTCGTTCAGCCGCAGCGATTTGCGGTCGTAGTCAAAGATACCCCCGGAGCTGTTCGGTGCGGGTGCTCAGGTCGGCAAGCAGGCTGCCTATGGCATTGATCTGTTCGGTGTCCATGGGGGGCTCTCGTGTGCAAACCCGCGATTTTGGCACGCCAAGCCCTGCTCAAGGGGCGTCTAGAAAGGCGCGCAAATGCGCCGCCAGCGCCTGCGGCTGGTCGTGGTGCAGCATGTGGCCGCTGGGCGAGAGCAGGGCGCGTGTCACCTTGGGCACCACGGCCAGGCGGGCTTCGAACTCGCTGCGCGGGTAGCGGTGGCCCCACCACTTGGTGACATCGGTGCGGTCGCCCTCGGCCCACAGCACCGGGGCGCTGATGAGCCTCCAGACTTCCAGCACTTCTTCGGCGCGGTACAGGATGGGGTTGACACGCTTGTGCGCCGCGTTGCCGCGGATATGCCAGCGGCCATCGTCGCCCACGCCGGCCCAGTGCGTGGCCAGCCACGCGGCCTTGTCGGCGCTGAGCAAGGGGTCGTTCTTCAGCAGCCGCTCGGCCACGGCCTGCGCGCTGTCGTAGCTGCGCAGTGATTCGGGCTGGCGCATCTCGTTGAGCCACTGCACCAAGCGCGGTGGCGCCTGGTGGGGCTGCGTTTGCGGCATGCCAAAGCCTTCCAGGTTCACCAGCCGGCGGATGCGCTCGGGTCGCACGCCGGCGTAGCTCATGGCCACGTTGCCGCCCATGCTGTGGCCCAGCAGGTCTACCGCACCCTGGGGCGCCAGCGCGTCGAGCACGGCATCCAGGTCGGCCAGGTAGTCGGCAAACCAGTAGGTGTCGGCGCCGGGGGTTTCGGTCAGGCCAAAGCCGCGCCAGTCCAGCGCCACGATGCAGCGGGCCTCACCTTCGGCCTCGGCCAGTGCATCGACCACAAACTGGAACGACGCGCCCACATCCATCCAGCCGTGCAGCATCACCAGCAGCGGGCGTTGCGGTGTGGCCAGCGCGGTGTCACCCCAGGTGGTGAGGTGGTACTGAAGGCCGCGGATGGGAAGGAAGCGGCTTTGTGCGCTGCGGCGGGTTTGGTAGGGCATGGGGTGACTCTAGAGCATGCGTGACGGCCATCACTTGCCAAGCAAAACCGGGCGAAGCCCGTGGCCTCAGCGGGACCGGCAGATGGAGCGGTTTGCCGGTGCGGATGAAGCCCACGGCCGGCGCGTAGCCCGCGGCCAGCACGGCGGCCTCGGTCACGCCGTACAGGCAGGCGGTGGCGGCTGAGAGGCAGCGGTTGGGCCGGTCTGATGAGCCCCAGTCTTCGGCGTCGTAGTCACGCCCGGCCCACTTCACGCAGCGTGCCCACGCGCGCGGCCAGCGCAGCGGCGCGGTGGCTCACGCGCGTGCCGGGCTCCAGCATGATGCACGCCACGCCACCCACGGGAATGTGCGTGCGCACGCCGGTGGCGTTCACCACGACGAAGGCGCCGTCGAGCATGTCGATCTCGCCGCGTTCGACGAAGGCGACGCTGATGCGCTCCTTGATGGGCAAGTCCGCTGCACCTGCGGCCGCCGGTTCGCCAGACTGGACCTCTCAGCCGGTCGTCCCGTTCCGACGGAGCGGCCGGCATTCCCCGCCCATGCTGGAGAGTCTCATGCACGGTGCTCGTCTGGATTGCTGACCACCGCGCTCACCTTCGCCGCCACATGACCCGCGCGCGCCGGACCGGCATGCATCCTCCACCTCCGGTGCGCC
>JANOLY010000605.1:0-6969 GCA_031420055.1 Burkholderiales bacterium
ATAAGCCGAGGCGAAATTTTTGTCCAGCACTATTTGCGGGCTGTGGGCAGGCCTAGCCACTGGCCTGAACTGCGATAGCGTGATTGCCACCGCTGCTCCTTTGCCGAATGGAGCGCGCCAAATCTCAACCCGCTGGCACCCCGACTGGCGCATGCCGACTGAAACGACCCTACCAGGCAGGAAAATCGTGCGCGTCTACAACGGCCAACCCGACCCCTTCAACGGCAACGCTGCCGCCAGTTGCGCGCCGGCCAGCGCCAAGCTTCCCGACACCAGCCCCATCGCCGTCCTTTGTCGCCAAGTCGAACAAGCCACCACCGACATCGATGGTGCCCTTGGTTTTACCGCCCCGTTGCAGTCTGGCATCCCCGCCCGCGAACAACGCTGGACCTATAACGAATTCGGCCAAGTCCTCACACACGACGGCCCGCGCACCGACATCAACGACATCACTACCTACGAGTACTACCCCAGCACCAATTTCACCGGCACCGACCCCAATGCCATCGGTTACACCCGCGGCGACCTGAAGCAAGTCACCAACGCCGTGGGCCAGGTGACGCGCTACACGCTGTACGACAAGCTGGGCCAGCTGCTGGAAACGCAAGACGCTAACGGCGTCGTCACGCGCTACACCTACGACGCTCGGCAGCGCATGACGAGTGTGAACGTGGGGGGGCAGGCCACGCTTTACAGCTACTGGCCAACCGGCTTGATCCGGCAGGTGACGCAACCAGACGCCAGCTGGGTGTTTCACGAATACGACGATGCCCAACGCTTGGTCAAGGCCAGCGACAACCTGGGCAACAGCGTCAGCTATGTGCTGGACAACATGGGCAACCGCAAGGAGGAAAATTTCGCCGATCCATCCGGCAGCCTGCGCCGCAAACTGCTACGCGACATCGACGCGTTGGGGCGGGTTCAACTCATCACCGGCAGGGAGTGAGCGTCATGAAGCACCGTTGCCCTGTTCTGGTTTCAGCCTTTACGACGCTGCTTGCGGCCGTGGCGTGCCACGCGCAGATCCTGCCGCCGCCCGGGTCTCCACCCCCGGTTGTCAAGCTGGAGTACGACGCCCAGGGCAACCCACGAAGAACCGTCGTGGCCCCTGGGGTGGCTAACCTCACCACCAGCCGCGACTTTGACCGCTTGCACCGCCCCTTCCGCAGCGTGGATTCACGCGGCAAATCGACAACCTTCGACTACAACGGCCGCGAAGACCTGACACGCGTGACCGACCCGCGCGGCCTAATGACGGATTACGCAAGGAACGGCCTAGGTGATGTCAACGTGCTGTCCAGCCCGGACACCGGAGTCGCCACCCAGACCTATGACGCCGCACGCAACCTGCGCACCCGGCTGGACAGCCGGGGTGTGCTGGCGACCTATCAGTACGACGGACTGAACCGAAGAACATCGGTCACGTACACGCAGGCCGGTCAAGAAACCCAGGTGTTCAGCTGGGCCTATGACCAGACCGGCCCCGGCTTCAGCTTCGGCATCGGCCGTCTGACATCGACACAGTTCCCCAGCGGCTCGTCCTCGTATGCCTATGACGCGCAGGGGCGGGTGGTGGCGACCAAGCAATCGGTTGCGGGTGATTCCGAATCGGCCCCAGTCAATCTCACTGTCGGCTATGCCTACGACACCGCCGGCCGCCTGACTCGCATCACTTACCCGTCCGGCCGCGTTCTCTACATTCCCCGAAGCGGCGGCCTGCCCACTGGGCTCAGTTTGGCCAACACCAGCACGTCGACACCTTCACCGTTGATCAGCAACTTGGAATTCGAAGTCCAACCCGGTGGCGCGGGACCCGCTCGCGCCTGGCAGTGGCACCTGGATGCCGGCGTCCAGCCGCACGAAAGGTTGTTCGACATCTCTGGCCGCATGGTGCGTCACCCGCTGGGCGGCGCGCTGCGCGACATCAGCTACGACGCGGCCGACCGTATCATCGCCTACACCCACTTGGACCGAACAAGCGGCAGCACCACCGCCGCTGCTACAGCACTAAACCAGGGCTTTTCGTACGATGAACTGGGCCGGCTGCTGCAGGTCAATGCCAGCGTCGGCCAGAGGGGCTACAGCTATGACGACAACGGCAACCGCATATCGATGCAAGTCACCTCCCCAGGCGGGACCCCCAGCACGCGTCAATACACCGTAGGCGCCACCAACAACCGCCTGCTGGCCCTGGACAACCCACTCCGAACCTTGTCGCAAGACGCCGCCGGCAACACCTGGGCCGACCAGCAGGGCAGCGCGGGCTGGACTGCCACCCACGACCTGAGCGGGCGGCTGACGAGGATCCGCAACACCGCCGACGGTAGACGGTATACAACCACGGCCTACGTTCATGACACTACGGGACAGCGCGTCCTGAAGAAACCTCTCGGCTTGGAAACCTGCACAGGCACACCACGGTTCATTGCGTGCCAGTTCACGGCCGCGTGGGGGGAGGGCGTGGCCTACGTCTACGGCCCCCAGGGCCAACTGGTCGGTGAATACAGTGCCACCACTGGCTTGCCGTTGCGCGAGTACGTATGGCTTGACGACTTGCCGCTGGCCGTCGTCGATGGCAGCCCCGGGCAAGATGCCGTCTACTACCTGGACACCGACCACCTGGACACCCCCCGGGTCGCTATCGACCGCCAGGGGCGCCAGCGCTGGAGCTGGATCGCAGAGTCCTTCGGCGACAGCGCCCCGGTCGAGAACCCGCTGGGCCTGGGGCCGCTGGTTATCAACCTGCGCATGCCAGGTCAGTACTTCGACCGGGAGTCGGGTTTGAATTACAACTGGCATCGCAGCTACGACGCTCGGGTGGGGCGGTACACCCAGTCCGATCCCATCGGGCTGGCGGGGGGGATCAATACGTACGCATATGTGGGTGGGAACCCGATCTCGCGAGTGGATCCGATGGGGCTGGCTTACTTTGCTGTCCGTCCGCTGCAGGGTCTTCCGTGGCTCGGCCCGTTGTCAAACAACCCTTTAGACAATCGTTCGAACACTGCGATAGCTCATGAACAGCTGTTCTTCGAGGATGGCAAGCTGCCTGGCAATGTGGGGTTCTTCGACGATTCACAGCGAAAGTCTGAACAGTCGCCGAGTGGCTACAGGCGTCTTCCAGGTCAGTTCAACGACTGTGTGATGCGTATGGCAGCGCAGGCCGCTTCGACAGGCAGGTACAACCTTGCCACTAATAACTGCCAAACCTGGGCAGATCGGGCGCGAGAGCAGTACGAGAAGCTTATGAAGTCGGGTATTGGGCCTGCGGCTTGCGGACCATGACGCTGGCCTATGTCTTCGCTGCGTTGATTGCCTTCATCGCGTTCTTAGCGATGAGCAGTTCGGATTTGCGCCTGAGGATCGGTGTGGCCGTGGGCCTCTTCATCTGCATCGCCGCACTAGCGACTTGGGTAGTCATGCATGTTGGTGATAAAGCTCCTGCGGGATCGGTAGAGGTGGAATCGATCTATCCAGGGCAGACTCCCCCCGCTTCGGGTCCGCGATGAGCTCTGTCCAATGCACGCTGGACAGCCTGGAATGCACGCGCACCGTGGCCGGCAACAACGGGCAGGTCGAAACGCTTCAGTACGACGCCAACAGCAACATCGAGGAGCGCCGCAACGCCCTGAACCAAGGCTGGCTATACCGCTACAACGCCTTGAACCAGGTCACCGAAGAAACCCGCCCCGACAACCTGAAAGTCCTTTATGGCTATGACCCACAGGCCCGCTTGAGCAGGGGGGCCTCGGGGTCAAGTCTTGAGTTTTGCCCCCGAGGCCTTCTTGCTCTTGTCTTCGGGCGTAATGAACCCGATAGGCCGCTTGGGCGGATCGGGTGGCGTCATCAGTTCGCGCAGCGCGTCGAAGACCTGCTTGAGCTGATTGCGGGTGTTGCGGCTGAAGGTGTCGTGGTTCATGGCCAGGGCTTCGGTCTTGTCTTCGAGCTCGGCCAGCCGCTTGGCCAGGTCGCCGTGCGTGGCCGCCAGGGCCCGCACACGCACGAAGGTGCGCATGATCTCGATGTTCACCGCGATGGCGCGCGGGCTGCTGAGCACCGTTGAGAGCATCGCCACGCCCTGCTCGGTGAAGGCATAGGGCGCGGTGCGCCGGCCGCCACGCCCTTCGGCGTTTGAGATCACAGACTGTGATCTCAAAACCTCCCACTCCTCGGCCGATAGCTGAAACATGAAGTCCTCGGGGAAGCGCGCCAGGTTGCGCTTGACCGCCTGCACCAGCACCCGGGTCTCGACGCCGTAGAGCTGCGCCAGGTCGGCATCAAGCATCACGCGCTGCTCGCGCAGCGCCAGGATGCGGCTCTGAATGACCGGCTGCAGCGCCGTCATCATGCTGCGGCTTGCGTGGCGGCCTGTGCCAGCGCCATCTCGATCATCTGCATCACGAACTTCTGCTGCGTCTTGGGTAGCGCGTTGATGCGCTCCATGTGCCGCGCCAGGGGGCGCTAGGGTCAAGTCTTGCCTTTTGCCTGAACGCCCTTCTTGACACGCAAAAGGCAAGACTTGATCCTGACGGCGCTGACGGCGGCGTGACCCTGACGGCGGCGCTGACGACGCTAGACTCTGACGGCGTAGGGGCGTCGGGGTTGGTGGCGATGGCGCTGTTTCATGAGTTGATGGCCACGGCGTCCATCGGGCCGACGGCGGACCGCATGGCTGACGCGGACTTCGGAGTACTGGATGCGCCTTGATCAAACACTCGATTGAACGGGCGGCGCGCTGGCGCTTCACCGTACCGACTGTGGTGGTGATGGCCCTGCTGGCTGCGTTCGTCAACGAGTTCACGTTTCAGCACACCGTGGCTGCGGTGGCGCGCGCCATCGCCCTGACCGACGCACGCCTGGAAGCGACCAAGGCGCTGCAAGCCATGACGGTGATGGAAGCCGCCGCGCGGGCGGCCCTGGCGCATGACCATCCGCACCACCGCGAACGCTTCGAGGCCGCATCGAAAGCCTTCTACTCCGCCCGGCAGCCCGTCTTCGGCTTGATCGCACGCTCGGTCCCAGGCGGCGCGGCCGTGGCGGACAAGCTCCGGCAGTCCAGCGACGCGCAGATTTCGCTCCTGCGTGGCTGGCTGGAGAGCGCGACACAGGTCGCCGCGAACCCGGCCGTTCAACGGCTCGGCCCCGACGCCGATGTCCGGCGACAAGCTGATCTGCAGGCGGAGTTCGCGTCTGCGCTGGACTCCGTGGCGGGCGCGCAGCATGTGGCGCGGGTGTCGATCTACAACGCCCTGCTGCTCAGCCGCGTGGCCATCCACGCCCTGGTGCTGGTGGTGGTGATTGCGCTGTTGTTGTTCGTGCGCGAATTGCGCCAGTCCGACGCCGAACGCGCGCGCGAACATGGCCGGCTGGCCAAGCAGATCAAGGACCGCACCTCGCATCTGCACGACCTGGCCGACCACCTCGTGACGGTGCGTGAGGACGAACGCGCAAGTCTGGCGCGCGACCTGCACGACGAGATGGGCGGACTCATGACAGCCATGAAGCTGGAACTGGCGCGGCTGCTGCGCGTGCCCGGCGTTCCGGCAGCAGCCATCGAACACGTACGTGGCATCGACGCGCGCCTGAGCGACGGCATTGCCCTCAAGCGCCGCATCATCGAGAACCTTCGTCCGTCGTCGCTGGACCAGCTGGGCCTGAAGGTGGCGCTGGAGCTGTTGTGTGCCGACCTGCAAAGGGTGCTGGCAGTGCCCGTGGCGACCGATTTGCACGACGTGCAACTCGGCAACGAGAAGGAGTTGACCGTGTTTCGCGTCGCGCAGGAGTCACTGACGAACATTGCCAAGTACGCGTCTGCGCACAAGGTGCAGGTTCGATTGACCCTGGACCCAAGGCCCGGCGCGGGCACCGTCACCCTCACCGTCAGCGACGACGGGCGCGGCTTCGACACGTCGCGGCCGGCGATTGGCCGACACGGTTTGCTGGGCATGCAAATGCGGGTCGAACGGCACGGCGGCACGTTCGAGGTGCAAAGCCGGATCGGATCGGGCACCCAGATCGTCGTCACCCTGCCCGTCGACGCGCCGGACTCCAGTCCGCCGTCGACCTAGATCGCAACCGGAGCCTCGGGGGTCACGGAGCCTCGGGGTCAAGTCTTGCTTCTTGCCTCCAGCCGCTGGACGGCCTCACGCGCGGTGATGATCGGAATGCCCTGGAAGTTGCCCATCGGCAAGAGGTCGCGCTTGTCGCCCGAGGCGATGAGATCGGCCTGGCCGGTGATGGCCGCCGCGATGACGTGATCGTCATCGGGATCGGTGGGCACCACGCGCGGCACTTCGGTGGGTGACACCACGACAGCCAGCCCCCGCAGATCATCGACGATGCCCTGCGGTGTGAGCCCGGCCTGGCTGAGCCTGGCGGCGAACTTGCTGCGCGAGAGCACATCGAGCAACTCGGCCAGCAGCACCTCGCTCGTGCAAAGCTCGAACTCCCCGGCCTTGGCGCCATCGACGAGCCGCCGCGGCGGCCCGGCGGCGATCACACCAGAGACGAGCAGATTGGTATCGAGAACAAAACGCACGGGGTAGGCACCGATCAGGCGTCCTGCCTGGCGCGCCGTTCCTGCCGTGCCGCCTGAATCTCCGCCTCGACCTCATCCTCCGAGACAGGCGGCAGGTTCAAGGCATCGAGCCTGGCCAGCCCCTGGGTGAGCCGCTGCGCCGCTGCTGCGCGCTCCTCGCGCTGGCTCAGAAACTCCACGAAATCCAGCACCTCAGCCACGCGGCTGGGTGGCAGCTTCTTCAGCCGCTCGACAATCAACGGAGCTTCGATTGCGGTCATCGCATTCCCCTTGTTCCTTGAGATGCTCAGCGCCCTTGCTGCGCCAGCGCCATCTCGATCATCTGGATCACGAACTTCTGCTGCGGCTTCGCCCCGCGCTGGCCGCCTTCTGCGCCAGCTCGTCGGGCAGGTTGATTTGCACCGTCGTCATGTTGTCGCTCCTTGATGCTG
>JANOLY010000606.1:0-3926 GCA_031420055.1 Burkholderiales bacterium
GTTGTCCAGCGACGACTTCGCGATATACGTCGTCTCGGTGGTCAAGCCCCAAGGCCCGATGTTGTAGGCCAGCCTGAGTGAGGCCTTGTCCTTGGCAGCACCGATCTCGCCGGCAAACGGGTCGCGATCGGAACCCGGCAGGGGCGTGATGTAGCCCTTGTTCAGGTGCGTCCACGACAGCTTGGCACTCAAGCGTCCCGGGCCGAGCTTGTCAGCCCACGCGGCAGTCAGGTCGACGCCTTCGGTGAAGAGGTCGCCGCTGTTGGTGACCGCCGAGTCGATACCCTGGATGGAGCCCGCACTGTTGGCGCCCACCGCGGCCGGACGCCGCGTGATGAAGCTGCAAAACTGCAGGTTGCCGGTGTAGCACTGGTCCAGGATGAACTGGCGCGGCGTGGACACGATGGCGTCGGTGACCTTGATCTTGAAGAAGTCGGCCGTGAACGACGTGTTCTTCAGGAACGAGATGCCCGAGGGCGTGTAGACAAGACCCAGCGTCGTGGAGTTGCCTTCTTCTTCGTTCAGCAGCGGATTGCCGCGGTTGAAGCCGCTGATGCCCTGCTGGTCGGCCTGCGTGCGCGTGAACACGCCACCGTTGGCAGCGATGTTCGCTGCCACACCGGGTGCTGCCCGGCACACCACGGCCGTGGGGCCGGTGGAGGTGGCGGTGACGCCACTGCAGGGGTCGTTCAGGCCGGTCGGGAAGGTCTGGCTGGGCGGGGAGTACAGCTCGCCGATGTTCGGCGCGCGTGTGGCCAGGGCCTGGGTGGCACGGAAGCGCAGATCCTTTACAGGAGCCCACTCCAGGGCGGTGGTCCAGCTCAGCGTGCTGCCCACGGTGGAGTAGTCACCTGCGCGCACAGCGCCCGACACGGTCAACGCGTGGGCGAACGGGGCACCCTTCAACAAGGGCAGACGAATTTCACCGAAAGTCTCCTTCACCGTGAAGGTACCCTCGGTACGCGGAATGGCGTTGCCGGCGTTCAGGCCGGCCTGGGCCAGCGGGTCGAACTCGCTGCGCGAGTACTCTTCGCGGAACTCGAAGCCCACGGCCACACCCACCGGGCCGGCAGGCAGCACAAACGGCTCGCCACGCAGGTTGGCGCCGGCGATCTTTTGCGTGGTGGAGGTGGTCAGCAGCGTCGGCGCGTTGATGTACTTGATGGCTGCAGCCGACAAGGTGTTGAAACCAAAGATGTTGGCCGGCACGCAGCCCTGGGTACGCGCCTGGGCGTCGAGACAGATACCCTCGGTGCGGTTGCCGTTGCCGTTGACGTCGTTGATGTCTGGCACGACTTCCATGGCGTTGCGGAAGTTCAGCACGTTGACCTGGCCGCCCGACACCTGCGACTCGGTGTTGGAGCCGTAGGCCAGGAATGCGTCGTAGTCCCAGGAGCCGAAGAAGCTGCCCTTGACGCCGCTGACGATACGGAAGGTGTCGCGGTCGGCGGTGGCACCGCGATTGCCGAATTCGGACAAGCGGCGGGTGAAGGAGTAGTCGCGCAGACCGTCGCCATTGGTGTCGGTCATCAGCGCCAGCAGGCCAGCCGGGATCAGCGGGTTGGCCAGGATCTGGTTGCCCACGCGGAATTCCGCAGGCCCGCGGCCGGTGGCCGGGTACAGGCCGCCCGTCGACGAGGCCGAGTCCATGGGGAAGGGTTCGAGCTGGGTCTTGGTCTTGGACTGCGCGTAATTGCCTTCGATGAACGCACTGAAATTGTCGTTGATCGCGATTTCACCCTTGCTCGCGAACACAAAACGCTCGGTGGGCACGGCCAGGCTGCGGAATTCCTGGCGGTTGAAACCGGTCGCGCCCACGCCATCACCGGCAGGGCCGTTGCTCGAGAAAGGAATGATGTTGCCGGCGCGGTCGAAGGTGCGGTTCACGGTGCCGACGAAAAAGCGGCCCTGCGGCGCGAAACTCGAGAAGAACGGTTCGACGAGGGTGAAGATGTCTGCCGGATCACCGGTGACAAACGCGCCGCGGGAGGCGTTGTCCCGCGCACCAAACTCGCGGTCGCGACCAGCCACCACGCCCTGCTTGGAATAGCCGAAGTGGCCCATCATCGTGGCCTTGTTGTCGGCCGAGTTGCTGCCGAAGGTGATGCTGAACTTGTCCTTGGTGTCGTCGTTCTTCTCGCTGCGGCCCTTGGAGGCGTCGAGCACGATGCCCTGGAAGTTGCGCTTGAGGATGATGTTCACGACACCGGCCACGGCATCTGAGCCGTAGGTGGCCGAGGCGCCGCCGGTGAGGATTTCAACGCGCTCGATGAAGTCGGTGGGGATGGTGTTCAAGTCGACCGCGGCACTGCCGGGCACGCCCGACACATAGCGCCGACCGTTGACCAGCACCAGCGTGCGGTCGTCGCCCAGGTTGCGCAGGTTGACCGTGGCCACACCGCCGCCACTGGTCAGGAAGTTGGAATTGGTGCGGCTCAGGCTGGGCTGGCCCAGCACCGGGTTCTTCAGCAGCAATTCCTGGATGTTGGTGACACCCGACTTGGCAATGTCTTCGGCCGTCAACACCTGCAACGGCGAAGGCGAGGTGGCGCCCAGGGACAGGATGCGTGAACCGGTGATTTCCACGCGGTCAGCTTGTGCGTAGGCCGACAGCGCCAGGCTGCCGCCCAGGGCGACGATGACGCCGGCAAAGACTTTCGTCTGCTTGAACATACTTGAATCTCCTCGAGACAATGGTTTGAACAGGGACCAACCCTTGATCGCCACCAGGGCCAACACACGCCTATGGCTGTGCACCCCGACGGCGTTCAACGTGACGGCATTGTCAGGTCGGCCCTTGGCGTCTATCGGAGAGCGCACACACAAACAAGACGCCGGCGTCACATTGCGTTGGTAACTCGCAACGCTTCGTCACGGTGCGCACGCATGCACCCGGGGTCCAGACGCGGATTGCCAACGCCAACAAGGTAGACGCCTCTACCCAGGTGGCGCGATCGAACGACTCTTATGATGGTTCGGGATCGGCCAGCCCCTGCCAGGGGCGGCCTCTTCGAAACCTGGGCTCCCATGAACGACACCGGCTTCGCACGTCACCCCACCGCCGCCCGGCTTGCCGAAGCCCTGGCCCTGCAGCGCGCCGCCTACCTCCAGCACCCCGTGCCCAGCCTGGCCGAGCGCCGCGCCGACCTGCGCACCTTGCAACGCTTCGTGCGCGAGCAGCAAGGCGCGTTGTGCGACGCCATCAGCGCCGACTATGGCCACCGTTGCGAACACGAGTCGTTGCTGGTCGAGATCGCCCCCGTCGTCAACGATGTGCAGCACACCCTGGCCGCGCTGCGCGGCTGGATGAAGCCGCAGCGGCGGGCCATCGACCGCCTGACCTTCGGCATGGCCAGCAACCAGGTCATCCCGCAGCCGCTGGGCGTGGTGGGGGTGATCGTGCCGTGGAACTTCCCCGTCTATCTGAGCCTGGTGCCCTTGATCTGCATCTTCGCCGCCGGCAACCGCGCCATGGTGAAGATGAGCGAGAACTCGCGCCACGTGGCGCGGCTGTTGATCGATCAAATGCCGGCGTACTTTCCACCCGAAAAACTGCAATTCTTCGACGAGACCGGTGGCGTGGGCGTGGAGTTTTCGCAGCTGCCCTTCGACCACCTGCTGTTCACCGGCTCGGGCACCACCGGCCGCGCGGTGATGGCCGCCGCAGCGCGCAACCTGTGCCCGGTGACGCTGGAGCTGGGCGGCAAGTCGCCGGCCATCGTCTGTGACGACTTTGCGCTGCGCACGGCGGCCGAGCGGCTGCTGTATGTGAAGTACCTGAACGCCGGGCAGATCTGCACCTCGGTCGACCACGCCTGGCTGCCGCGGGCGCGCATCGATGAATTCGTGCAGTTGGCGCAGCGCATCGTGCCGGCGCGCTACCCGAGCCTGGCCTCAATCGACTACACCGCCATCATCGACACGCT
>JANOLY010000607.1:0-2920 GCA_031420055.1 Burkholderiales bacterium
GGCCTGCGTGTCGACGCCGTGGCCAGCATGCTCTACCGCGACTACAGCCGCGAGCCGGGCCAGTGGATCCCCAACGTGCACGGCGGGCGCGAAAACCTCGAAGCTATTCGCCTGCTCAAGCGCACCAACGAGGTCATCGGCGCTGAGCGGCCCCAGGCCGTGACGCTGGCCGAAGAGTCCACCGCCTTCCCCGCCGTCAGCCGCCCCACCTACGCCGGCGGCCTGGGATTCCACTACAAGTGGAACATGGGCTGGATGCATGACACGCTGAAGTACATCGCACGCGACCCCATCCACCGCCCCTACCACCATGGCGAGATAACCTTCGGCCTGGTCTACGCCTACACCGAAAACTTCGTGCTGCCGATCTCGCACGACGAGGTCGTGCACGGCAAGGGCTCAATGCTGGCGAAGATGCCCGGCGATCGCTGGCAGCAGTTTGCCAACCTGCGTGCTTACTACGGCTTCATGTACGGCCACCCGGGCAAGAAGCTGCTGTTCATGGGCTGCGAGTTTGCGCAAGCGGCCGAGTGGAACCATGACGTCAGCCTGGACTGGCACCTGCTGGCCCACCCCGAACACGCCGGCATGCAGCGCCTGGTGCGCGACCTCAACCAGCTCTACCGCGGCCTGCCTGCGCTGCACGAGCAGGACTTCACCCCCGCCGGGTTCGAGTGGGTGGACCACGAAGACGCGCGGCGCAGCACGCTGAGCTTCGTGCGCAAGTCGGCCAATGGCGGCCTGGTGCTGGTGGTGTGCAACTTCGCGCCGGTGGTGCACCACGGTTTCCGCCTGGGTGTGCCGGCGGCGGGCCAGTGGCACGAACGCCTGAACACCGACTCGTCGTTCTACGGCGGCAGCAACGTGGGCACACCGCTCAGCGTGGCCGCCACCCAGAGCGTGCCCAGCCACGGCCGCGAGCATTCGCTGGTACTGAACCTGCCGCCCCTGGCCACAGTGTTTCTCGAATGGACCGGTTGACCGGCATGCCGATGTCAGCCGCTGCCGGCGCGGCGCAGTCCGCGCTGCAAGCCGGTAAACCCTGGCCCCTGGGCGCGCAGGCCGACGCCGAGGGCGTCAACTTTGCCGTCTTCTCGGCCAACGCCACGCAGGTCGACCTGTGCCTTTACGACAGCCAGGGTGCCACGGAATTGGCGCGCCTGCCGCTGCCCGGGCGCAGTGGCGACATCTGGCACGGCCATCTGCCCGGCGCCAGCGCGGGCCTGGTCTACGGCCTGCGCGCGCACGGGCCCTGGCGGCCCGACCGTGGCCACCGCTTCAACGCCCACAAGCTGCTGCTGGACCCCTGGGCACGCGAGATCGTGTCGCCGCCGGGCGGCTTTGACTGGGCCGGCCCGCACTTCGGCGTCGATGCCGAATTTCCGCAGCACATGGACACGCGCGACAACGGCCACCAAGCGCACAAGGCCCGTGTGGTGCACGACCACTTCGACTGGCAGGGCGACCGGGCTCCGGCCATCCCGCTGGCAGACACCGTGCTGTACGAGCTGCATGTGCGCGGCTTCACGCGGTTGATGCCCGGCGTGCTTGAGGCCCAGCAAGGCAGCTACGCCGCGCTGGGGTCTGACGGGGCCATCGCCCATTTGAAGCGCCTGGGCGTCACCGCCGTGAGTCTGTTACCGGTGCACCAGATCCTGGACGAACAGCGCTTGGCCGCACATGGCCTGCGCAACCACTGGGGCTACAACACGCTGGGCTTCTTCTGCCCCGAGCCGCGCTACGCCGCCACGGCCCACCCGCGCAACGAGTTCCGCGAGATGGTGCGCCGGCTGCATGCGGCCGGGTTGGAGGTGGTGCTGGATGTCGTCTACAACCACACCGCCGAGAGCGACGAGCGCGGCCCCACGCTGAGCTGGCGCGGCCTGGACAACCAGCACTGGTACCGGCTGCCGCCCGAGGCACCCCAGGCTTACGAAAACCTCAGCGGTTGCGGCAACACCGTCAACATCCGCCACCCGCGCGTGCTGCACATGGTGATGGACAGCCTGCGTTACTGGGTGCAAGACATGCATGTCGACGGCTTCCGCTTCGACCTGGCCCCGGTGCTGGGCCGCGGCCATGCCGGCTTCGACCGCTACAGCGCCTTCTTCAAGACCTTGCAGCAAGACCCGGCGCTGCAGGGCGTGAAGCTGATCGCCGAGCCCTGGGACCTGGGCCCCGGCGGCTACCAGCCCGGCGGTTTTCCGCGCGGCTGGCTCGAATGGAACGACCGCTTCCGCGACACCGCGCGCGCCTTCTGGTTGGGCGGTGATTGCACGCGCGGTGAACTGGCGCTGCGGCTGGCCGGCTCGTCAGACCTGTACCAGTCGCGCATGCGCCCGCCCACGGAGTCGGTCAACTACGTGGTCTCGCACGACGGCTTCACGCTGTCCGACCTGGTCAGCCACGACATGCGCCACAACGAGGCCAATCTCGAATCCAACCGCGACGGCCATGGCCACAACCTCAGCTGGAACTGCGGCTGGGAAGGCCCCACCGGCGACCCCGAGGTGCTGGCCCGGCGCGCGCGGCTGAAGCGCGCCTTGCTCGCCACCGTGCTGCTGGCCCAGGGCACGCCCATGTTGGCTGCAGGCGACGAGTTGGGCCACAGCCAGGACGGCAACAACAACCCCTACTGCCAAGACAACACCACCACGTGGATCGACTGGACCCAGGCCGACGAATCGCTGATCGCCTACACCGCCCACCTGATCGCCCTGCGCAAGTGGCTGCTGCCTCTGGGTACGGCCTGGTACACGGGTGTGGCCGACAGCCACGGCCGGCACGACCTGACCTGGCTGCGGCGCACCGGCGAGCCCATGACGGCCGAGCACTGGAACAACCGCATGTCGCGCATCCTGGGCGCCGTCATCGGCGCGCCCGGTCGTGGCCAGGCGCCGTTGCTGTTGCTGATCAACGG
>JANOLY010000608.1:0-11239 GCA_031420055.1 Burkholderiales bacterium
ACAAGGGGCTCGGCCAGAAAGCGCCGGCAGGCATCCATCAGGCCAGGCAGCGACGTGTACACCGGCCACACGAATTCATAGAACAGTTCCGTATCCGGATGAATACCCCGAAAACCGTCATCGCCGTCAGGCAACGGGGCGCGCTGATTCAACAGAAACGTCCGCAGCCAAGGCAACGAAATCAACACCTGCGCGAGCTCGCGCCGGAACAGGGCATGGTTGTCCAAGTACGGCGTCGACTTTCATCCGGCGCAGCACGGCGGTCAGGCTTATGTCCGACAACATGCCGCCACGGGGCGACGCGAACACGAGTGCATTGCGGTCCGCGTGGGGCAGGGCGTTGAGGATGGCCAGTGCCGCATCCGACAACGGCACCCGGTGTTCCTTGCCCGCCTTCATGCGTTCGCCACGCTGCCCGCCGCCGGCAGCACGGTGTCGAGGTGGACCTTCCAGCGGGCAGGGTTCAGGCCGGCGCGGTAACCGCGCATCGTGGCCCAGTCCAGGATCGATTCGAGGCGGCCACGCAGGCGCGAAGCGGTCTCGGTCTTCTTCGTCCAGATGGGTTCGAGCACGGCCAGCACATGCGGCAGGCCGATGTCGCGCACCAGCAAGCCGCCGATGAGCGGGTAGGCGTAGGTGTCGAGCGTATTGCGCCACTGCTGCGCGCGCCGCGCTCGTTGACCTGAAGCGCCAGTCCTGCGACACCGCCGACGAAGTGAAGGCCGGGCGACGCCAGCCGGCTTACTGCAAGCGGCCCCAGCTCCTTGGCCTTGCGTCCCATTGAAAGCCTCCGCCGCTTTCCGTACCCATCATCGTACCCATCAATTTTGGTGCGACGAATTGCTACGCCGTGAAACGGACGGACGCAATGAATTCGGCCGAAAGCCAGTATTCATGCGGGTTATAGAGGGAAGGGCGGGATGCCGTGAGACGACATGAAACGTCGCTCTGGCGGAAGCGGTGAGATTCGAACTCACGGGCCCTTGCGAGCCGCCGGTTTTCAAGACCGGTGCAATCGACCACTCTGCCACGCTTCCTTCGGGGTCGGGTCGATTCTAGGGGCCGGGGCGTTGGGCCTGGGGGCAGGGGACTTGCACGATCTCACGCCGGCCGCCGTCCACGCGCACCGCGGTGAGGGCGCCGCCCCAGACGCAGCCGGTGTCGATGGCCAGCAGTGTGGGGCTGTCTATCAGGCCCAGGGTGCTCCAGTGGCCGAAGGCCATGGGGTGGTCGCGCGTACGCCGGTTGGGCAGATCGAACCAGGGGCGAAAGCCTTGCGGTTCGGCTTGCGCGCCTTCCTTGGTCTTCAGGTCCAGCACGCCGTCGTCGCTGCAAAAGCGAATGCGGGTCAGTGTGTTGACCACGAAGCGCAGCCGGTCGTGGCCGCTCAGTGCCGCGTCCCAGCGGCTGGGTCGGTTGCCGTACATGTCGCGGGTGAACTCGGCCAGGTCGGGGCCGCACAGCACGGCCTGCACCTCGGCCGCGCAGGCCAGGGTCTCGCTGGCGGTCCACTGCGGCACCACGCCGGCGTGCACGCACAACCAACCGGCCTCGACATGCGCCAGCGCCTGCCTGCGCAGCCAGTCGATGTGGACATGGGCATCGGGCGCGGCGAGCACGTCGCCAAAGGTGTCGCCGCGCTGCAGCTCCCGCGTGCCGCAGGCCACTGCCAGCAGGTGCAGGTCGTGGTTGCCCAGCAGGCAGGTGGCGGCGTTACCCAGCGCTTGCAGGCGTCGCAGCACGGCCAGCGAGGCCGGCCCCCGGTTGACCAGATCGCCCAGCAGTACCAGCCTGTCGCGGGACGGCGAAAAGCCGATTTCCACCAGCAGGCGTTCGAGCGCGTCGGCGCAGCCTTGCAGGTCTCCCACCAGATGGATCATGGGTCGATTCTGCTACGCTCCCGGGCTCTTCCGCGGCTTGCGCCCTCGCGGGGCGGCATGAATGGACGTCACGCTACTGGTCTTTCTGATACTGCTCAACGGCGTTTTCGCGATGTCGGAGATGGCTCTCACCGCCAGCCGCAAGGCGCGCCTGCAGGTGATGGTGGAAAGCCAGGAGCCGGGCGCACAGGCGGCGATGGACCTACACGAGAACCCGACCAAGTTCTTGTCCACGGTGCAGATCGGCATCACCTCGATCGGGGTGCTCAACGGCATCGTGGGCGAGGCCGCATTCTCGCAACCACTGTCGCAGTGGCTGGTGCACGGCTTGGGCTTTGCCGAACGCGCTTCGGCCATCGGGGCCACCGCGCTGGTGGTGGTCATCATCACGATTCTGACCATCATCTTCGGCGAGCTGGTGCCCAAGCGGCTGGGCCAGATTTACCCCGAGACCGTGGCCCGTCTCGTGTCGCGGCCCATGAACCTGCTCAGCGCCGCGGCGCGGCCCTTGGTGGTCATGCTCAGCGTATGCACCAACGCCGTGTTGCGGCTGCTGGGCATACGCGGCGGGCCGGCGCGGGCGGTGACTGAAGAAGAGATTGTCGCCAGTCTGGAAGAAGGCCTGGACGCCGGTGTGATCGAGGCGCAGGAACACCAGATGGTGCGCAATGTGTTCCGCCTGGACGACCGTCAGATCGGTTCGATGATGATCCCGAGAGCCGAAATCGTCTGGCTGGACGTGGCCGAGCCGCTGGAGCGGCTGCTCGACCAGATGGCAGGCAGCGGGCACACACGCTTCCCGGTGTGCCGAGGTGGATTGGACGACGTGCTGGGGGTTCTCAGCACGCACAGCCTGTTGCAGCCACTGGCGCGCGGCGAGCAGCCCAAGCTGGCCGACCATGTGAATCCGCCGGTCTTTGTGCCCGAGACGCTGTCGGGCATGGAGTTGCTGGAACACTTCCGGCTGACCACCGCCGACCTGGTCTTCGTGGTCGACGAGTACGGCGCCGTGCAGGGCGTGATCACCGAGCGCGATCTGCTCGAAGCCATCACCGGTGAGTTCGGTGCGCCGGCCAGCGAAGATTCGTGGGCGGTTCGGCGCGAGGATGGCAGCTGGCTGATGGACGGGCTGATTCCCGTGCCGGAATTCAAGGATCGGCTGGATCTGAAGGATCTGCCAGAAGAAGACAGGGGTCGTTACAACACCCTGGCTGGCATGATCATGCTTTTGCTCGGCCGATTGCCGCACACCGCTGATTTCGTGGTGTGGGCCGGCTGGCGATTCGAAGTCGTCGATCTCGACGGCAAACGTGTAGACAAGGTGCTCGTAAAGCGCACCGAACACCCTGGAGCGGACCTGTGATCAATCAAAACCTTCATGTTCAACCCGTGGCGCTGGACAGCGTGCCGCACCGCGAACTGAAACTGGGCGTGCCCGTCACCGACTGGTCGGTGGCCAAGAAGCTCAATGCCTTGTTCGTGGCCGCGGCGGAGTTCGGCGACGTTTGCCGCGAGTATCCGATCGTCTTCGTGCGTGCCGGCAAGGAAGCCGACGGCACCGATTCGATAGCCCCTATCGCCGTGATGGGCCTGAGCCAGGAGCAAAACCTCTTTCTGCAAAACGGCGGTGGTTGGCGCGCCCAGTACATGCCCGCGGTGCTGCGCCTGTACCCTTTTTGCATCGGCCGCATCGACGCCGAACGCTTTGCGATCTGTGTGGACATGTCGTGGTCCGGCGTCGGTCAGCCCGAAGGTGCGCGCATGTTCGAAGCCGACGGCAAGCAGACCGAACTGCTGTCGTCCGTGCAAAAGCAGATGGAGACGCTGGAAGGCGAGATCCAGCGCACCCGGCTGGTGTGCAAGCGGCTGCAGGAACTGAACCTGCTGCGCGACATGCGCTTCGACGCCACGCTGCCCGACGGCCGCCAGCACAGCGTGGACGGCTTCCTGACGGTCGATGAGACCAAGATGCAGGCGTTGTCAGACGAGGTCATTGGTGATTTGCACCGCACCGGCGTGCTGGGCTTGATCCACCTGCACTGGGTGTCGATGGGCAACATGCGCCGGCTGCTGCAGTGGCACACCGAAGGGGTGGCGCCGGCACCTGCGCCGGCCCTGAACAGCTGAGCGCAGGCCGCAGCCTGGGTGCAACAATCCCGGCCCGCGCCGGCCTTCGCCGTGCGGCGCAGTTGGAAACCCGAGCAGCCCACCATGACCGTTCAGCTGAAAGCCCCTTCCCGCACCGCGGTGCCCGTGTTCGCCGTGGACCGCACCGGCTTCGCCGCCGCCGTGCAGACCCTAGAGCCGGCAGCACAACGCTGGCTGCAAACGGTGGGTTTTCGGGGCGCGCCCGACAGCCACGCCTTGCTGCCCGCGGCCGATGGCTCCTTGCAGGCCGTGTGGGCGGGTGTGCACGACAGCGCGCACCCCTACGCCCTGGCCGCACTGCCCAAGGCACTGCCTGCCGGGCGCTACCGCCTGGGCGACGCTGGTCTGGCCATGAACGCCGAGGCCGCCGCACTTTCGTGGGCCCTGGGCAGCTACTGCTTCGATCTGTACAAGCCCGCGCCGCGCGAACCGGCGCAGCTGATGCTGCCGGCCACTTCGCAGGCCAGCCGCGGCCTGCTGTTGGCCGAGGCCATCGCCTCGACCCGCGACCTCGTCAACACCCCGGCCGAGCACATGGGCCCGGCCGAACTGGCCGAGGCGGTGCGCCTGGTGGCGCGCCAGCACGGTGCGCGCTTCAAGCAAACGGTGGGCGATGCCTTGCTCAAGGCCGGCTTCCCGGCCATCCACGCCGTGGGCCGGGCGGCCACACGGGCGCCGCGCCTGATCGAACTGAACTGGGGCTCGCCCAAGCACCCACTGATCACGCTGGTGGGCAAGGGCGTGTGCTTCGACAGTGGTGGCCTGAACATCAAAGGCGCTGACGGCATGCGCCTGATGAAAAAGGACATGGGCGGCGCGGCCAACGCGCTGGGCCTGGCGCAGATGATCATGGCCTTGCAGTTGCCGCTGCGGCTGCAGTTGCTGATACCGGCGGTGGAAAACGCCATCGCCGGCAACGCCTTCCGGCAGGGCGACGTGTTCAAGACACGCAAGGGCTTGCACATCGAGATCGGCAACACCGACGCCGAGGGCCGCGTCATCCTGTGTGACGCGCTGGCCTATGCCGCCGAGGGCAAGCCGGCGCTGATCATCGACATGGCTACCCTCACGGGCGCGGCGCGCGTGGCGCTGGGCGCGCAGCTGCCGGCGCTGTTCTGCCGCGACACCGCCCTGGCGCGTCACCTGGTGGACAGCGGCATCGAGCTGCACGACCCGCTGTGGCACATGCCGCTGTGGCGCGGTTATCACGGCAGCATCGAAAGCGACATTGCCGACATCGTCAATACCGGTAAAAACGCCATGGCCGGCGCGGTGACGGCGGCGCTGTTCCTGCAAGACTTCGTACCGGCCGATCAGGCCTGGATGCACATCGACCTGTTCGCCTGGAACAGCGATTCGCGCCCGGGCCGGCCGGTGGGCGGCGAGGCCCAGACCTTGCGCACGCTGCTGGCTTACTTGCAGGCGCGCTACGCCAAGTCCTGAAGCAGCGGCTGGCCCGCGAACAAGCGGGTCTGCACGGCCAGCGGGTCGCTCAGTTCACGAACCGAGTCGAAAGCTTCTTGCGCTTGCGGGAAACGCCGGCGCAGCAGGTTCAGCCACTGCTTGAGCCGACCCGCCCGGTGCTTGGGCGCCACGTGCGCGGCAATGCGCTGCCAGTAGTGCGCCAGCAGCGGCAGCAGCTCGGCCCAGGTGGGTGCCGCGTGGCCGCGCAAGGCCAGCGCCAGGCCGGGGTCGGCGACGATGCCGCGGCCCAGCATCAGCGCGTCGCAACCACTTTGCGCCAGGCAGCGCTGGGCGTCGGCCACGCTCCAGACCTCGCCGTTGGCGACCACGGGAATCGTCACCGCGGCGCGTATCTGCGCGATGCGTTCCCAGTACGCCGGTGGCCGGTAGCCGTGCGCCTTGGTGCGGGCGTGCACCACCAGTTCGCTGGCGCCGGCGCTGGCGATGGCGTGGGCGCATTCGAGCATGCGCGCATCGTCCTGGTTGCCCAGGCGCATCTTGGCCGACACCGGCAGCGCCGCGGGCACCGCGCGGTGCACTGCCGCCACGATGGCGTGTACCAGCTCGGGCTCGTCCAGCAGCACCGCGCCGCCGCGGTGGCGGTTGACGGTGGGCGCGGGGCAGCCGAAGTTCAGGTCGATGCCTTCCGGCCGCAGGCTGGCCAGCAGCGCGGCGTTGTCGGCCAGGCAGGCCGGGTCACTGCCCAGCAGTTGCGGCCGCACCGGGGTGCCCGCTGCGGTGCGCCCGCCATTCAGCAGCTCGGGCACGATGCGCGTGAACACGCGCGCGGGCAGCAGCTGGTCGGTGATGCGTATGAACTCCGACACGCAGCGGTCGACGCCGCCCACGCGCGTGAGCGTGTCGCGCAGGCTGTGGTCGAGCAGGCCTTCCATGGGGGCGAGCAGTATGCGCATTGGGTCGGGCGGGGCTTTCGTGGGCTTTCGTGGGCCTGCCAGGCTGGCCTAGACTCGCATTGTCGATGCTCACGGAGTGATGAGTTGCCCATGACCGAGCCCAACGTTGTCGTCACCAGCCAGGGTCCGGTGCGGCTGCTGATGCTGAACCGCCCGCAGGCGCTGAACAGCTTCACCGCCGCCATGCACGGCGAGTTGCTGGCCGCGCTGGAAGCAGCCGCGGCCGATGCCGCCGTGCGCGCGGTGGTCATCACGGGCGCCGGCCGGGGCTTCTGTGCCGGGCAGGATCTGGCCGACCCGGCCATGGCCGCAGGCGCCGACGGCAAGATTGACATCGGCGCCGTCATCGAGCGCTACTACCGCCCACTGGCACTGCGGGTGCGCGCTATGCCGGTGCCGGTGATCGCCGCCGTCAACGGCGTGGCGGCCGGTGCGGGCGCCAACCTGGCGTTGTGCTGCGACCTGGTGCTGGCCGCGCGCAGTGCCAGCTTCATCCAGGCCTTCAGCAAGATCGGCCTGGTGCCCGATTGCGGTGGCACCTGGTTGCTGCCGCGCCTGGTGGGTCGCGCCCGCGCCCTGGGCCTGGCGCTGACGGGTGACAAGCTGCCGGCTGAAGACGCTGAGCGCATGGGCTTGATCTGGCGCTGTGTCGACGACGCAGCGCTGATGACTGAAGCCCTGGCCCTGGCCGAACGCATGGCGCGCATGCCCAGCCGGGCGTTGACCGACACGCGCCGCGCCATCGACGCGGCCATGCCCATGGACTTTGCTGAGGCGCTGGGCCAAGAGGCTTCACTCCAGCGCGAGCTGGGCCGCAGCGCCGACTTCGCCGAGGGCGTGGCAGCCTTCTTCGCCAAACGCCCCGCCGTGTTCAGCGACCGATGAAGCCCAGCCCGCAGCAAGTGGCGCAGGCCGTGCGCGACGCCATGTGGCTGGGCGACCGCGCCAGTCAGCAGTTGGGCATGCAGGTGCTGGCCGTGGGCCCGGGCACGGCCAGCGTGGGCATGACAGTGCGTGAAGACATGCTCAACGGCCACGCGCTGTGCCACGGCGGGCTCATCAGCACGCTGGCCGACAGCGCCTTTGCGTATGCCTGCAACGCCTACAACGAACTCACGGTGGCAGCGGGTTTCGACATCAACTTGCTGGCCGCAGCGCGCCTGGGTGACGTGCTCGTGGCCAGCGCCACCGAAATCAGTCGCACCGGCCGCACGGGTGTGTACGACGTGGCCGTGCACAACCAGCGTGGCGAGGCGGTGGCCGCGTTCCGGGGGCGGTCGCACATCATGAAGGGCAAGCCGGTGGTGGCCGACTGGCCGGTGGGCAAGGGCGCCTGAGCATGCCCGTCAAAGCCCCCGCACCGGGCGAGCTGGAGCCCATTGAAGCCGCCAGCCAGGACGAGTTGCAGGCGCTGCAATTGGCACGCCTGCAAGCCACGCTGGCCCTGGCCTACGAAAAGGTGGCGCACTACCGCCAGGCCTTTGACGCCGCCGGCGTGCACCCCACGGACTGCCGGTCTCTGGCCGACTTGGCGAAGTTCCCTTTCACCACCAAAGCCGATCTGCGCGCGAACTACCCCTTTGGCATGTTCGCCGTGCCGCGCGAACAGGTGGTGCGCGTGCATGCCTCGTCGGGCACCACCGGCAAGCCCACGGTGGTGGGCTACACCCAAGGCGACATCGACACCTGGGCCGCCTTAGTGGCGCGCTCCATCCGCGCCAGCGGCGGGCGCGCCGGCGACATCGTGCACGTGGCCTATGGCTACGGCCTGTTCACCGGCGGTCTGGGCGCGCACTATGGGGCCGAGCGCATGGGCTGCACGGTGGTGCCCATGGGCGGGGGCAACACCGAAAAACAGGTGCAGCTGATAGAAGACTTCAAGCCCCACATCATCATGGTCACGCCCAGCTACATGCAGGTGATCGTCGAGGAATACCGCCGCCAGGGGCTGGACCCGCGCGCCATGAGCGTGCAGGTGGGCATCTTCGGCGCCGAGCCCTGGACCGAAGCCATGCGCCGCGACATCGAGACCAGTGCCCACATCGACGCGGTGGACATCTACGGCTTGTCGGAAGTCATGGGCCCGGGCATCGCCAACGAGTGCATCGAGTCCAAGGACGGACCGGTGGTCTGGGAGGACCACTTCTACCCCGAGGTCATCGACCCGATGACCGGGCAGGTTTTGCCCGATGGAACCGAAGGCGAGCTGGTCTTCACCACGCTCACCAAGCAAGCGCTGCCGCTCATCCGCTACCGCACGCGCGACCTGACACGGCTGCTGCCGCCCAGCGCGCGCAGCATGCGGCGCATGGGCAAGATCGTGGGGCGCAGCGACGACATGCTCATCATCCGCGGCGTCAACCTGTTCCCCACGCAAGTTGAAGAGCTGGTACTGCAGCACGGCCAGTTGTCCGGGCAGTACCAGTTGGTGGTGACACGCGAAGGCTTGCTTGACGAGCTGGAGGTGCGCTGTGAACTGGCCAGCGCGCATGTGTACGCCGATGGTGCAGCCATTGCGCGCGAGCTGCAGGGCCGCATCAAGTCGGGCATCGGCGTCAGCGCGCAGGTTCACGTGGGCGCGCCGCATTCGATCGAGCGCACGCTGGTCGGCAAGGCCCGCCGCGTGGTCGACAAACGCCCCAAGTAGGAGACCGCCGTGTACACGCAAGCCATGGATGTGGGCCCCAAGGAAGAACGCGCTGCCGTGCGCAGTGCTGATGAAGCGCAGCGCGAAGCGCGCTTCGAAGCGCGCATTGCCGCCGGCGAATTCATCGAGGCCAAGGACTGGATGCCCGAGCACTACCGCAAGACGCTGGTGCGCCAGATCAGCCAGCACGCGCACAGCGAATGTGTGGGCATGCTGCCCGAGGCCAACTGGGTCACGCGTGCGCCCACGCTCAAGCGCAAGACCATCCTGCTGGCCAAGATTCAAGACGAAGCCGGGCACGGCCTGTACCTGTACAGCGCGGCAGAAACCCTGGGCACCCGCCGCGACGAGATGCTGGCCGCGCTGCACAGCGGGCGCGCCAAGTACAGCAGCATCTTCAACTACCCCACGCTGAGCTGGGCCGATGTGGGCGTGATCGGCTGGCTGGTGGACGGCGCGGCCATCATGAACCAGGTGCCGCTCTCACGTTGCTCATACGCGCCCTATGCGCGCGCCATGGTGCGCATCTGCCGCGAAGAAAGCTTCCACCAGCGCCAGGGCTTTGATGCCCTGCGCGTGATGATGCAAGACGGCACCGCCGCCCAGCGCGCCCTGGTGCAAGACGCTGTCAACCGCTGGTGGTGGCCCAGCCTGATGATGTTCGGCCCGCCCGATGCACAAAGCCCCAACACCGCGCAGAGCACACGCTGGGGCATCAAGCGCATCAGCAACGACGAGTTGCGGCAGAAGTTCGTCGACGCCACCGCCGAGCAAGCCCAGGTGCTGGGCGTGACCCCGCCCGACCCGCTGCTCAAGTGGAACGCAGAACGCGGCCAGCATGACTTCGGCGCCATCGACTGGGACGAGTTCTGGCGCGTGGTGGGCGGCCACGGCCCCTGCAACCAGGAGCGGCTGGCCGCCCGCGTGAAGGCCTGGGACGACGGCGCCTGGGTGCGCGACGCCGCCATGGCGCACGCGCGCAAGCAGGCCCCGCAGGAGCAAGCCGCATGAGTGAGAGCAGCAACGAATGGCCGCTGTGGGAAGTGTTCGTGCGCGCCAAGGCCGGCCTGGACCACAAGCACTGCGGCAGCCTGCACGCCAGCGACGCGGCCATGGCCGTGCAACTGGCGCGCGATGTCTACACGCGCCGCCAGGAGGGCTGCAGCGTCTGGGTGGTGCCCAGCAGCGCCATCACCGCCAGCGACCCGGCGGACAAGGACATGTACTTCGACCCGATGCAGGACAAGGTCTACCGCCACCCCAGCTTCTACGTGCTGCCGCCGGCCGTGGACCACATGTAGCCCGGCATGACCGAGTCGATCGCGCTGGCCCTGACGCCGCCGCTGCAGTACGTGCTGCGCCTGGCCGACACCTGCCTCGTCCACGCCCAACGCCTGGCCGAGTGGTGCGGCCACGGCCCGGTGCTGGAAGAAGACATTGCGCTGAGCAACATGGCGCTGGACCTGCTGGGCCAGGCGCGTGCGCTGCTGAGCCACGCCGCCGCCATGGAAGGCCGCGGCCACGACGAAGACCAACTGGCCTTTCTGCGCGACGAGCGCAACTTCTTCAACCTCACGCTCGTCGAGCAACCGCTGCGCCGGGCCAGCGCCCATGCGCCCGGCGGCGACTTTGCCGACACCGTGCTGCGCAACTTCTTGCTGGCCACTTGGCTGAAAGCGGTGTGGCAGGGGCTGGGCTCGTCCAGCGACGCCGAACTGGCCGCCATCGCCGGCAAGGCGCTGAAGGAAGCGCGCTACCACCAGCAGCATGCCGCCGACTGGGTGCATCGCCTGGGTGACGGCACCGACGAGTCCGCCCGCCGCATGCACGCGGCGCTGCAGCGCGCGTGGCCGTTCACCGCCGAGATGTTTGCCAGCGACGCCGTTGACGATGCGGCGGTTGCTTCTGGCCTGGGCCCGGCGCGCGCCGGCTTGCGCGCGGCGTGGGTGCGTGAAGTGGACGCCGTGCTGGCCCGCGCCGGCCTGGCGGCACCGGCGCAGTCGCCATTCATCAGCCCCGGCACCTGCGGCCGGCACAGCGAGCACATGGGCTTTTTGTTGGCCGAGATGCAGGCCTTGCAGCTCCAGCACCCCGGGGGCCGCTGGTGAGCACGGCCCAGGCCGATGCCGCCACCGTGCAGGCGGCGTGGGCGGTGCTGCACGGCGTGCTGGACCCGGAGGTGCCGG
>JANOLY010000609.1:0-4182 GCA_031420055.1 Burkholderiales bacterium
ACGACGATGGCCTTGCCGTCCAGCGCCACGCGGCCGGTTTCCCAACTGGGGCCGAACGGGCCCGGGGTGCCTGAAGAACCCCAGGGTTCGGTGGGCATGCCGAGCAGGTTCTTGTTCATCTTGCCGTCGCTGTCGAGGTCCTGGAACATCGTCAACGCCACGCTGTTGCCGCTCAAGCCGCAGAGCTGGAAGCTCATCACGGCCTCGCCCGCAGGCAGGCGGATGGACGTAACCGGCTTCTTGCCGTAGCTGTCAGCGTCGGCATAGGCCGCCGCCATCAGGCTGCCCTGGCCCGGGCGCACGTTGTGCACCTCGACGCTGGCGCAGACTTGGGCTTGCACGGCAGGGCTGGCGCCCGCAGCGAGTGCGGCCAGCAAGCAAGTGGTGATGACGGGGCGAATGCTCATCAGGCAACCTACGTGCTTCGCACTTCGGTATTCGCCTTTCGGGCGGCCGGGCAGGCTCATGGCGGGGCTCCACGGGTGGTTGATGGAGCGCCAAGTCTGCGCAGCCCCGCACCGCGCGGCCACCGGCCAGCGACGACCTGACGGCGCGGTTCGTGAAACGCCGCCGCTGCGGCGCGAAAGGGGCAGGCCAGCGCGGCAGGTGCCGCGGCGCGCCGTCAGGACCGGGCCAGCCGGGCGGCCACGGCGCGCTTGAAGTCGCCGGACTCCAGATACGCCAGCAGATGCTTGCCGGGGCACAGCGTCTGCGGGCTGAAGTCGCGGTGGCTGTTGATGTGGTCCATCGGGACACGGTGCTCGCGCGCCAGCCAGGCCACCAGCGTGGTGGCCTGGCTGCAGCTGCGCCGGTGTGGGCTGCTGCACTTCAAAGTTGCCCACCAGCATCACCAGCGCATGGCCGCGGGTGTCGTAGCCGGTGTTGGTGTCGCCGGGCTCGGCCACGGGCCGCGCGGCGTAGATGCGGCCATCGGGGCCGATGACGTAGTGGTAGGGAATGTCGCGCCAAGCCTTGGTGATGCGCGACCACTGCTGAAGCCGGCGCAGGTAGGCCGCCACATCGGCGCTGTCGTTCCAGATCTCACCCTGGTGGTGCAGCGTGATGCGCTCGATGCGTTGCGGTGGCAAGGGCGTGGCGCTGGCGCTACCGCCCCAAGCGTCGACGGCGGTGATCACCGGCGCTTGCGTGGCACAGCCGGCCAGCAGCAGGCTGCTGGCCAAAGCCCCCCAGGCCCGCCAGCGCAGGGGTCGGCTCAGGCGCAGCATCTCAGCCCGCGCGCGCCGTGGCCGGGCACGGTGTGGTGTGAGCGCTTCAGTCACTGACACGCTGGCGACCCGACTTGACCTCGCCGCGGCGCGCCTTGCCCTCCAGCCGGCGCCGGCGCGATGCGCGCGTGGGCTTGGTGGCTCGGCGCGGAATCTGCGGCGTGGTCACCTCGTCCACCAGCGCCTGCAGGCGCGACAGCGCGTCGCTCTGGTTGCGCGGCAGGCTGCGGTGGGTCTGCGCCTTGATGACGATGACACCGTCGCTGCTGATGCGCTGGTCGGCCAGCGCACGCAACTTGAGCTTGACCTCCTCGGGCAGCGACGAGGCCATGATGTCGAAGCGCAGGTGCGCCGCGCTCGACACCTTGTTGACGTTCTGCCCGCCCGCGCCCTGCGAGCGCACGGCGGTGAATTCCACCTCGGCGCGGTCCACGGTGACGGCCGCGGCGTCCACGGCTCAGTCGCCGCTGCGCATGGGCACGCGCGGCGCCACGGCGCACATCAGCTCGTAGCCGATGGTGCCGGCAGCGTGCGCGACCTCGTCGATGGCCAGCACCGCGCCGCCCGGGCCGCGGCCCCACAGCGTGACCTCGCTGCCCATGGCGGCCTGCGGCACGGCACTGAGGTCTACCGCCAGCATGTCCATGGACACGCGGCCCACGGTAGCGGTGCGCACGCCGTCCACCAGCACCGGCGTGCCGGTGCCGGCGTGGCGTGGGTAGCCGTCGGCATAACCGCAGGCCACGATGCCGATGCGCAGGGCATGCGCCGCCACGAAGCTGCTGCCGTAGCCCACGCTGTCGCCAGCTTGCAGCGTTTGCGTGGCGATGAGCCGCGAGCGCAGCGTCATGGCCGGCTGCAAGCGCCAGTGGGCGATGTCGTGCGCGGGATAGTCCGGCGCGCTGCCGTAGCTGAGGATGCCGGCGCGCACCCAGTCGTTGTGCAGGTGATGGCGCAACAAGGCCGCGCTGTTGCTCAGGCTGCGCTCGCCGGGCAGGTCGTGCGTGGCGGCGTCGAAGGCGGCCACTTGGTGGGCGACGCCGCGTTCGCCGTCGGCGTCGGAGAAGTGCGTCATCAGCGAAATCTCCTCGACCTGCGGCAAGGCGTTCAGCCGCGCCCAGGCACTGCGAAACGCCACCGCGCGCAAGCCCAGGCGGTTCATGCCGCTGTTCATCTTCAGGAACACGCGGTGCGGCGCGTGCGTCTTGTGCGCGGCCAGCCAGTCGATCTGCTCGGTGCAGTGCACCACGTGCCACAGGTTCAGCCGCGAGCACAGCTCCAGGTCGCGCGGCTCGAAGGCACCTTCGAGCAACAGCACCGGGCCGCGCCAGTCCAGCTCGCGCAGGCGCACGGCTTCGGCCAGGTCCAGCAGTGCAAAGCCGTCGGCGCTGCGCAGCCCGTCGAAGGCACGTTCGATGCCATGCCCATAGGCGTTGGCCTTGACCACCGCCCAAACCCGCGCATCGGTCTGGGCCTGGCGCGCGCGCGCCAGGTTGTGCGCCAGCGCGTCGGCGTGGACCAGGGCTTCGATGGGACGCGGCATGCAATCGATTCTGCCAGCGCGCCCCGTCCAGGCCGGGCCGGGCCGGCGACTGGGGGTGCGTGCTATAAACCGCCCGCCCCCTGCAGGAGACAAGCCACCGGCACCCGAGTGACCGGCCGGGCCGCGCGCGACACGATGAAAAAAGGCTTTTCGACAATCATGTCGGCGCAGTTCTTCAGCTCATTGGCTGATAACGCGCTGTTCGTCGCCGCCATCGAATTGCTGCGCGCGGGTGGCGCCCCCGAATGGCAACGCGCCGCACTGGTGCCGATGTTTGCGCTGTTCTATGTCGTGCTGGCGCCTTTTGTCGGGGCCTTTGCAGACGCCATACCCAAGGGCCGGGTGATGTTCGTGTCCAACACCATCAAGGTGGCGGGCTGCTTGATGATGTTGTTCGGCACCCACCCGCTGATGGCCTATGCCGTGGTGGGGCTGGGCGCGGCGGCCTATTCACCGGCCAAGTACGGCATCCTCACCGAGCTGCTGCCGGCCTCGCAGTTGGTCAAGGCCAATGGCTGGATCGAGGGGCTGACCATTGCGTCCATCATCCTGGGCGTGCTGCTGGGCGGGCAGCTGGTGGGCGCAAAGGCTGCGGCCATGCTGTTGGGCATGGACTTTCCAATGCTGGACCTGGGCATCGACACCGCGCCCGAGGCCGCCATCTCGGCCATCGTGTTCATCTACATCCTGGCCGCAGCCTTCAACCTGAAGATCCCGCGCACCGAGGCGCCGCTACAGCCCTTCAGCAGCAACCTGGTGTTCTTGGTGCGTGACTTCTCGCGCTGCAATGCGCGGCTGTGGGGCGACAAGCTGGGGCAGATTTCGCTGGCCACGACCACCTTGTTCTGGGGCGTGGCGGGCAACCTGCGCTACATCGTGCTGGCCTGGGCCGCCGCCGCGCTGGGCTATGGCACGACACAGGCTTCGTGGCTGGTGGGCGTGGTGGCCATCGGCACGGCGGTGGGTGCGGTGGTGGCGTCGGTGACGACGCGGTTGGACAAGGCCACCCACGTCATCCCCCTGGGTGTGGCCATGGGCTTGCTCGTGATCTGCATGATCGTCATCAGCAATGTCTGGGTGGCCGCACCGTTCCTGATCCTGCTGGGCGCGCTGGGCGGCTACCTGGTGGTGCCGATGAACGCGCTGCTGCAGCACCGCGGCCACAACCTGATGGGCGCCGGGCGGTCGATCGCCGTGCAGAACTTCAACGAGCAGGCCTGCATCCTGGGGCTGGGCGCCTTCTACGCCGGCATGACGATCTTCGGCCTGTCGGCCTTTGGCGCCATCGCCATCTTCGGCCTGGTGGTGGCCGGGGTGATGGAGCTCATCCGCCGCTGGCACCGCCGCAACCTCGTGGTGCACGGCGTCGAAGTCCAGCGCCTGCTGGCCATCGCCCGCACGGACCAGCACCAT
>JANOLY010000610.1:0-5508 GCA_031420055.1 Burkholderiales bacterium
CTTTGCTGCGGCTTGCGCCATGCTGAACCAGATCATCGGCATCGACTGACGGGCGCGGGCCAGCCGCCCACGAACCCCATCAAGCCAACACGTCCTGCAAGCGCTGCGCAGCAGCCAGCAAGCGCGCATCGGCGCCCAGCGGCGCGATGAGTTGAAGCCCCATCGGCGCACCGTTTTCGCCCACCGCGCCGGGCACGTTGATGCAGGGCAGGCCGAGCAGCGTCCACAGGCGGTTGAAGCTGGCGGCACCTGTGCTGGCATAGCCCAGCGGCGCCTCGTCGGGGGCGCTGGGCGTGAGCAGCACGTCAAAGCCCTGCATCCAGACTTCGGCCTGTGCGCGGGCCAGTGTGGCCACGGCCTGGGCTGCCTCGTAGGCCTGCGCGGTGATGGCCTGGGTGCCTTGCAGGTAGTCGCGCAAGGTGGGCGACAGGGCGGCGCCATGCTCGTCGAATTCCCAGCGCAGGCAGCGCCAGGCCTCGTAGCCTTGAATCACCGCTTGCGCCTCGAAGGCCGCGCCGGCCCAGGGCGGGAGAGTGCAGGCTTGCGTTTCGATGCCGGCGGCGTGCAAGGCGTCGCAGGCTCGCGCCACGGCTGCGCGCGCGCTGGCAGACAGGCCGTCCCAGGGGTAGGCGTCGGGCACGCCGACGACCAGGGGTGCGGCCACCGCGCTGGTCGCACTGGCGTCGCCGGCCACGCCAGTCGCAGCAGCCGCCCCAGCATCGAGGGCCAGTGCCCGCCCGCTCAGCGCCTGCGCGAACCAGGCCACGTCAGCCACATCGCGTGCGAATAGGCCCACGGTGTCCAGCGACCACGAAAAGCACTTCAGCCCCACGGTGGGCAACCAACCGAAGCTGGGTTTGTAGCCGACCACACCGCAGTACGACGCCGGCCGGATCACCGAGCCGCCCGTCTGCGTGCCCAGCGCCAATGGCACCAGCCCGGCCGCCACCGCGGCTGCCGAGCCGGCCGAAGACCCGCCGGGGGTGCGGCCCGGCGCGTTCGGGTTGCGTGTGGCGGTGGGGTGGAGGTAGGCCAACTCGGTGGTGCTGCTCTTGCCGATGACCAGGCCGCCGGCGCGGCGCAGCACGGACACCACGGCGGCGTCCACGCGCGCCGGCTGCGGTGGCTGGTAGATCGCGCTGCCGTAGGCCGTGGGCAGGTCGCGGGTGTCGAAGATGTCCTTCACCGCCACCGGCACGCCGGCCAGCGGGCCGCTCAGGCGCAGGGCCTGTTGCGCCGCATCGTCGGCAGCCAGGGTGCAGACGAAGGCACCGAGTGCGTGGTCGTCCTTGGCGATGCGCGCCAGCGTGGCGCGCGCCAGCTCGTCGGACGCCAGGGCTCCGCTGGCCAGCTGTGCGGCCAGGTGTCGTGCTGAAGCGGGCGGTGGGTGTGGGTTCATGGGGTCCTCTCAAACACGCGGCAGGGCATGCAAGGCCTGGCCGGCCTGAGTCGCGCTGCGACGCACTGTAGCGCTCGGCATGTCATCCCGTCCGGTCGTTGACAGGCCAGGACAGGCCAGGACAGGCCGGGTCGGCGGATGGCGGCTCAGCGCGTGGAAGTTCTTTCGGCGTGGGCGAGAGTCGACCGCGCGTTCAGGCCGCAGCGCTGTGCAACGGCACGACCTCGCTTCGCGAAGGGGTGTTGGCCTGCTGCTGCCAGGCTTGCCACAGTGGCGCGGCCTGCACCACGTCGCCCACGATCACGATGGCCGGGCTGGTGAGTTGATCACGCTGCACGCAGTCGACCAGACCGTCCAGCGTGCACACCGCCTGCCTTTGTGCCGGCGTGTGGGCGCTGCTCACAGTCGCCGCCGGCGTGTGGGCGCCCAGGCCGCCCGCCATGAGGGCTTGCACGATGCCCGGCAGCCGCGACACGCCCATGTAGATGACCAGCGTGAGGCCACTGCGCGCCAGCGCGGCCCAGTCCGGGTCGCCTTCGGCCGTGCCGCTGTGGCCGGTGACCAGGGCCACACCGCGGCTGTAGCGGCGGTCGGTGACGGGCACGCCCATGGCTGCCGGGCCGGCGATGCCTGCGGTCAGCCCGCCGACCACTTCAACGTCGATGCCGGCCTCGCGCAGCGCGTCGCACTCTTCGCCGCCGCGACCAAACACAAACGGGTCGCCGCCCTTGATGCGCACCACACGTTCGCCTTGCAGTGCCTGCTGCACCATCAGCTTGTGGATGAAGGCCTGCGGCGTGCTGGCGCAGCCGCCGCGTTTGCCCACGTGCACCACCCGCGCGCTGCGCCGCAGGTAGCGCAGCACCCCGGGGTGCACGAGGTCGTCCACCAGCGCCACGGTGGCCTGGCGCAGGGCCTTGATGGCTTTCACGGTCAGCAAGTCGGGGTCGCCGGGGCCGGCGCCGACCAGCGTGACGCGGGGTGCGCCGGGGTGGGCCGGGGTGCTTCGGGGGGGTGATGGCGTCATGACGGCACGGCCTCGGCACAGGCGCGCTGCGCCAGCGCTTTCAACTCGGGCAGGCACGAGCCGCACTCGGTGCCGCAACGCAGCCGCGCCTGCAGTTGCTGCAGGCGCTCGCCGGGCCCGCCTTGCAGTTGCCCCAGGGTGGTGGTGATGCTGTCTTCGCTCACGTCATGGCAGGCGCACACCTGTTTGCTGCGCTGGGCCACGGCTTGCGGCGGCTGGGCGCTGGCGGCCAGCAAGGCGCGGCCGAAGACTGCTGCCGGCAGGCCTTGTTGCAGTAGCGCCAGCACCCAGCCCTGTGCTGCGGCGTTGCCGGCGAGCAGAAAACTTTGCAAGCCGCCGTCGCCGTGCAGGCGCATGGCGCGGCGCTGGCCGGCGCGCGGGTCGTCGTAGCGCAGCACGGCGCCGTCGCGCAGCTTCAGGCAGTCTTCGACGAAGGCCAGGGTGGCGGGCTCGGGCTGCGCGGCGGCGGCGCGGAACAGCACACCGATGCGGCCGGCCTCATCGCCCGCGCCTTCGCGGCCAAAGGGCACGCACATGGCGTAGGGCAGGCTGGCAAAGGTCTCGCGCAGGCGTTCGCGCACGGCCAGCGCCAGGGCTTGGGGCAGCCAGGTGGCTGCCACCAGTTGCCAGGGCAGCTGGGCGGCTTCCAGCCGCACGGCAGCGTGCTTCAGTTCGGGCTGTTTGGACTGCGGGCACAGCGCGCTGCTGGTCAGTGCGTTCACGCCCAGCCCGGCCAGGTATTCGGGGCCCCAGTGCATGGCGATGAAGGCCTGCGCCGGCGGCACGGATGTGCTGGCCGCCACCGGCAGCACCAGCTCGCCGCGGCGCGACTGCACGCGCACCAGTTCGCCCGCCGTCCAGCCGCGGCGCACCAGTTCCTGCGGGTGCAGCTCGACGCTGGGTTCGCTGGCATGTGCAAACAGCCGGCCCAGGGTGCCGGTGCGGCTCATGGCATGCCACTGGTCGCGCAGCCGGCCGGTGGTCAGCGACACCGGGTAGCGTGCATCGCGCACTTCGGCCGTGGGGCGCCAGGCCGGGGCCACGAAACGCGCGCGGCCGTCGGGTGTGGGGAACACGCCGTCGCCATACAGCCGCGTGCGGCCTTCCTGCGCGCCTTCGGGGTAGGGCCACTGCTGCGGCTGTTCGAGGCTGGCGTAGCTCAAACCCGTGATGTCCAGGTCGCGCCCGCGGGTGCTTTCGCGGTGCTCGTTCCAGACGCTTTCTACTGTGTCGTAGGGGAACAGGGATTCGCCGCGAACGTGGCGCACGGGCAGGCGCTGCTCGATCAAGCGCGCCACATCGACGGCGATGCGCCAGTCGTCGCGCGCCTGGCCCGGCGCAGGCAGGGCAGAGCGCACGCGGCTGATGCGGCGCTCGCTGTTGGTCACGGTGCCGCTCTTTTCGCCCCAGCTGCTGGCCGGCAGCAGCAGGTCGGCATAGGCCACCGTGGCCGTGTTTGCATAGGCCTCTTGCACGACGACAAACTCGGCACGTTCCAGCGCGCGGCGCACGGTGGCCTGGTCGGGCAGGGACTGCGCCGGGTTGGTGCAAACGATCCACAGCGCCTTGATCTGGCCATCGGCCGCGGCCTGAAACATCTCCACCGCGCTCTTGCCCGGCAGCGCCGGCACATCGGCCACGCCCCACAGCGCGGCCACCTCGGCACGGTGCGCGGGGTTGGCCAGGTCGCGGTGCGCGCTGAGCAGGTTGGACAGGCCACCAACCTCGCGCCCGCCCATGGCGTTGGGCTGGCCGGTCAGCGAGAAGGGCCCGGCGCCAGGTTGGCCGATTTGCCCCGTGGCCAGGTGCAGATTGATCAGTGTGCTGTTCTTGTCGGTGCCGCTGCTGCTTTGGTTCAGGCCCTGGCAGTACAGCGACAAGCTGGGTTGGCGGGGGCCGTCGCCTGCGCTGTCCATGCCGGCAAACCAGCGCGCGGCCTGCACGATGTCGTCGGCGCGCAGCCCGCACACCTTGGCTGCGTGCGCGGGTGTGAACTCGCGCACGCGATCGCGCAGCGCGGCGAAACCTGTGGTGTGGGCTTGCACAAAGGCCATGTCGGCCAGGCCTTCCCACAGCATCACGTGCAGCAAGGCGTGGTGCAGCACCACGTCGGTACCCGGCAGCAAGGCCAGGTGCAGGTCGGCCGCGGCAGCGGTTTCGGTGCGCCGCGGGTCGGCCACGATGATCTTTATGGCCGGGTTGGCCGCACGCGCGTCTTCAAGCCGGCGGAACAGCACCGGGTGCGCCCAGGCCATGTTCGAGCCGGTGATGAACAGCGTCTGCGCCAGCAAGAGGTCGTCGTAACAGGCCGGCGGCGCATCAGCCCCCAGGCTTTGTTTGTAGCCGGCCACGGCGCTGCTCATGCACAGGCGCGAGTTGGTGTCGACGTTGTTGGTGCCCAGCAAGCCCTTGGCCAGCTTGTTGAAGACGTAGTAGTCCTCGGTCAGCAACTGGCCGCTGAGGTACAGGCCCACCGAGTTCGGCCCATGTTGCTGCACCGTGTCGGCGAAGCGTTGTGCGACCTCGGCGAGTGCCGCGTCCCAGCTCACGGCTTGAAAAGGCGCACCGCACGCCGCGCGGCGCATGGGCTGCAGCGCGCGCATGGTGCGCAGGTGCGGCGCAGCGGTGAGTGCCAGCGTGCTGCCCTTGGTACACAAGCGCCCAAAGTTGGCCGGGTGCTCGGGGTCGCCGCGCACGCCGGTGATCTGCGCGCCGTCGCTTTGGATGATGACGCCGCAGCCCACGCCGCAGTAGGGGCAGGTGGAGCGGGTTTCGGCCATGTTCAGACCGTCGCCTTGGCGCAGGGGCCGGCCACCGGCGCTGGCAGGTCCAGGGCTTTGGTGGCCAGTTCGTCAGCGTCCAGGAAGACCTGGCCGGCCTCGACCCGGCACGCGAACTTGGGCGTGCAGCCTTCGTCGGGCGACTTGGCGCAGCCGTCGGCCAGGCCAATGTTCCACTGGTGCAGCGGGCAAGACACGCTGTCGCCAAAGACGATGCCCTGGCTCAGCGGCCCGCCCTTGTGCGGGCAGCGGTCGAGCAGCGCGAAGACCTTGTCCTCGGCGGTGCGGAACACCGCCACCGG
>JANOLY010000611.1:0-8960 GCA_031420055.1 Burkholderiales bacterium
CAGCGACAGCGGTCGCGAGGAGAGTTTTCATGGGGTCGACCTCAAAGGTTGAAAGACGGGGTTGGAAAGCGGGTTGGGGGCATGCGGGCCGGATTCGGCTCACAGCGGGTTGATGCCGGTCAGCGCGAGCTTGAAGCGCACGGTCACGTCGTTGGCCAGCAGCGAGGTGTCGGTCCACTCGGCCTCGCCGACCTTGAAGTCCAGGCGCCTGATGACGAACTGGCCGCTGGCGGTGCTGGTGCCTGCGGCTTGCGTCAAGGCCACGGGCACAACCACGTCGCGCACCTGGCCCTTGATGGTCAGCTTGCCGGCAACCTCGAACCGGCCTGGACCCACCGACTTGAGGGACGACGACTGGAAGCTGGCCTGCGGGAAGCGCTTGCTGTCCAGCCAGATGGCCTTGGGGATCTCGGCGTCGATCTCGGCGCTGCCGAAGCGTGCGCTGGTGGTGTCGATGGTGAAGGCCACGCTGCCGCTGGCCGGCTGCTTCGGGTCCAGCGTCACTTGCGCGCTGAACTTGCCGAACTTGCCGTCCACGGGCACGCCCATCTGGCGGGTGGTGAAGCCGATTTCGCTGGCCGCGGCTTGCAATTGCGCCAGCGGCGGCTTGGGCTGGGCCCAGGCCGGCTGCGTCAGCGCCAGCAGCAGCGATGTTGACAAGGCAATGCGTGAAGTCATGGTCGTTGGCTTGAACTGAAGAGGTGTGGTCGGGCTCGGCCCGGGCGCATGCGCGCCAGCAGGCCGTCACGGTCGATGAACTGGTGTTTCAGCGCCGCGGCGATGTGCAGTACCACCAGACCGCTCAGGCTGTAGGCCAGCCCCTGGTGCAGCACTTTGAGTGTCTCGGACAGCTCGCGGTTCACAGGCACCCAGTCCGGCAGCGGCAGCACACCGAACAGCACGATGGGAAACCCCGCCGCCGAGCTGTAAGCCCAGCCGGCCAAGGGCACGGCGAAGAACAGTGCATACAACAGGCAGTGGGTCAGGTGCGCGGCACGGCGCTGCCAGGCCGGCATGGGCAGATCGGCCGGCGGGCGGTGGCTCAGCCGCCACAGCAGCCGCAGTGCCGACAGCACCAAGATCACCACGCCAGCCCATTTGTGCCAGTTGAACAGCTTCAAGCGCAGGGGCGAAAACGGCAGGCTGGTCATGTAAAGACCCACCGCCAGCGAGCCCAGGATCAGCAACGCCAGCAGCCAGTGCAGCGCGATGGCAGTGGTTGAGTAGTGGGCGGCGCGGTTCATGCCCCTGAGTATCGAGACCGGCGGGGCCGCGACGTTCAAGCGCTTTGATGGCCGTGCTGCGAGCAGGTGAACAGCCGCAGGCGGTTCACCGCCCACGGCGCGGCGCCGGCGGCCCGCGGGCCGCCGCGTCAGGCTGCCTGGTGCAAGCTGGCGTCGCGCCAGCGGCTCATCAGCGCCTGCCATTTCGGCCGGGCGCCGGCCAGATGGCGTGCTTTCACGTGGCCGTAGCCGCGGATGTCTTCCGGGATGCGCGCAATCTCCGCCGCCAGCGCGCGGTTGCCTGCGTTCAGCGCTTGCAGCAACTCTTCGATGCAAACGAGGTACTCATTGATCAGCGCCCGCTCCATCTTGCGTTCTTCGGTGCGCCCGAAGACATCCAGCGCCGTGCCACGCAGCCCCTTCATCTTGGCCAGCAGGCCAAAGGCGGTGCGCATCCACGGGCCGAAGGGTTGCTTGACAAGTTCACCGCGTTCGTTCTTCTTGGCGATGCCCGGCGGCGCCAGGTGGTGCACCAGCTTGTAGTCGCCTTCGAACATGCCGGCCACCTTGGCCGTGAAGGCCGGGTCGGTGTGCAGGCGGGCGACTTCGTACTCGTCCTTGTAGGCCATCAGCTTGAAGAGATATCGCGCCACGGCTTCACTCAGCGGCGTGCCGCCTGCAAGTGGCGTTTCTGCTGCACGGACCTTGTCGACAAAGGCCTTGTACTGCGCGGCGTAGGCAGCGTCCTGGTAGCCGGTGAGGAAGTCCACGCGCTTGCTCACCATCTCGTCGAGACCGGGTTTTTTCACGAACTCGACGACGGCCTGGGCCTTGAACAGCGCCTGCACCGTGGCCAGGTCGTGCGCACAGCGCCGGCCCCATTCGAAGGCGGCCTTGTTGTTGTCGATCTGCACGTTGTTCAGCTCGATAGCGCGCATCAGCGCCGCGTGGCTGAGCGGGATGCGGCCCTTCTGCCAGGCGTAGCCCAGCATCAGCGGGTTGGTGTAGATCGCGTCACCAATCAGGGCCGTGGCCACTTGCTCGGCATCAAACGCGCCCACCAGCTCGACGCCCACGCTGTTGCGGATGGCGGTTTCGCAGTGGCCTCCCGGGAACTGCCAGTTGGCGTTGGTGACGAAGGCCGCGGTGGGCGTGCCGTGCGTGTTGAGCGCCACATAGGTGCGCCCGGCCTGCATCACGGTGAGCGTGTACTTGGCCGCACCCACGATGCTGTCGCAGGCAATCACCAGGTCGGCCTTGGCGGTGTCGACCTTGGTGGTGTGAATGGCCTCGGCGCGGTTGGCGATCTGGATGTGGCTCCAGGTCGCACCCCCTTTTTGTGCCAGGCCGCCGGCGTCTTGCGTCACCACGCCCTTGCCTTCCAGGTGCGCGGCCATGCCCAGCAACTGACCGATGGTGATGACGCCGGTGCCGCCCACGCCGCCGACCACGATGCCCCAGGCCCAATCTTTCAAACTCGCGGCCAGCGGCAGCGTGGGCAGGGGCAGCGGTGGCAGTGCGGACAGGTCGCCCTTCTTCTCTTTTTTCGGCTTCTTCAGCTGCCCGCCCTCGACGGTGACGAAGCTGGGGCAAAAGCCCTTTACGCAGGAATAGTCCTTGTTGCAGCTGTTCTGGTTGATGCGCCGCTTGCGGCCGAACTCGGTTTCCACCGGCTCCACACTCAGGCAGTTGCTCTGCACGCTGCAGTCGCCACAGCCTTCGCACACCAACTCATTGATCACCACGCGCTTTTCCGGGTCGGCCAGCTTGCCGCGCTTGCGGCGGCGGCGCTTCTCGGTGGCGCAGGTCTGGTCGTAGATGATGACCGTGGTGCCCTTGATCCCGTGGAATTGGCGCTGCAGCGCGTCGAGCTCGTCGCGGTGGTGCACGGTGACGCCCGCGCCCAGGGCCACGCCGTCGTACTTCTGCGGCTCGTCGGTGACGATGATGAGCTTGGCCACGCCCTCGGAGAGCAGGCTGTTCATGATCTGCAGCACCGTGTGACCCTCGGCACGCTCGCCGACTTGCTGGCCGCCGGTCATGGCCACGGCGTCGTTGTAGAGCACCTTGTAGGTGATGTTCACGCCCGCCGCGATGCTCTGGCGAATGGCCAGCGAGCCGCTGTGGAAGTAGGTGCCGTCGCCCAGGTTGGCGAAGATGTGCTGTTCGGTGGTGAAGGGCGCCTGGCCAACCCAGGGCACGCCCTCGCCACCCATTAGCGTGAAGGTGGTGGTGCTGCGGTCCATCCACACCGCCATGTAGTGGCAGCCTATGCCGGCCACGGCGCGGCTGCCTTCGGGCACGCGCGTGCTGGTGTTGTGCGGACAGCCGCTGCAGAACCAGGGCGCGCGATCGCCAGTGTCGATCTTGAGTTCGCTGAGTTGGCGCTCGCGGCCTTCGATCACCGCCAGCCGGGTGTCCATGCGGGCCACGATGTCATCGCCCACACCCAGCTTCTTCAGCCGCTTGGCAATGGCCTTGGCGATGATGGCCGGCGTCAGGTCGGCCTTGGCGCGCAGCAGCCAGTTTTCGCTGGGGTTGGGGCGGCTCCATTCGCCGCCCGAGTGATCGTCGCTGGGCTCGTCGAACTTGCCCAGCACATTGGGCCGCACGTCGGCGCGCCAGTTGTAGAGCTCTTCCTTGAGCTGGTACTCGATGACCTGGCGCTTTTCTTCGACGACCAGAATCTCCTGCAGCCCCTGCGCAAAGTCGCGCGTGATGGTGGCTTCCAGCGGCCACACCACATTGACCTTGTGCAGGCGGATTCCCAAGCGTCGGCAGGTGTCGCCGTCCAGGCCCAGGTCGGCCAGCGCCTGGCGGGTGTCGTTGAAAGCCTTGCCGCTGGCGATGATGCCGAAGCGGTCGCCTTTGCCACCATTGGGCCCACTGACCACGTTGTGGTTGAGCCGGTTGGCGCGCACATAGGCCAGCGCGGCGTACCACTTGTAGTCCATCAGCCGGGCTTCTTGCTCCAGCGGCTGGTCGGGCCAGCGAATGTGCAGGCCGCCGGGCGGCATCACAAAGTCCTCGGGCATGACGATCTTCACGCGGTCGGGGTCGACGATCACCGAGGCCGACGACTCGACGACCTCCTGGATGGTCTTCATGCCGCTCCACACGCCCGAGAAGCGGCTCATGGCGATGGCGTGCAGGCCCATGTCCAGGATGTCTTGAACGTTGCTCGGGAAGAACACCGGCAGGCCGCAGGCCTTGAAGATGTGGTCGCTTTGGTGCGGCGCGGTGCTGCTCTTGCTGACGTGGTCGTCGGCGGCGATGGCGATCACGCCGCCGTGTTTGGACGTGCCGGCCATGTTGGCGTGTTTGAACACGTCGCTGCAGCGGTCCACACCCGGGCCCTTGCCGTACCAGATGCCGAACACGCCGTCGTACTTCGCACCTTGCGGGTACAGGTCCATCTGCTGTGTGCCCCACACGGCGGTGGCGCCCAGCTCTTCATTCACGCCGGGCTGAAAGACGATGTGGTTTTCTGCCAGGTGCTTCTTGGCCGCCCACAGCGCCTGGTCGTAGCCGCCCAGCGGGCTGCCGCGGTAGCCGCTGATGAAGCCGGCGGTGTTCAAGCCGGCGCGCACGTCGCGCGTGCGCTGCAGCATGGGCAGGCGCACAAGGGCTTGCACGCCGCTCATGAAGGCGCGGCCGGATTGAAGGGCGTACTTGTCGTCCAGCGTGACGGATTCGAGCGCCTTGCGGACAGACTCGGGCAGCGGTGCGTTCATGGGCGTCAGCTCCTGGCTAGATCGATGCAGTTTAGGCGCAGGTCGCCGGTATGTCTTTGCGTTGTGATGCCATCAAAGGCGTGCTTTGAGCAACAATCCTGCTTGAAATTCATCAGGAGAGAAGCAATGGCGCTCAAAAGGCCCGTATCAGGGAAACTGCTTAAACCCGCGCCTGAACCCGTGCCCGAGCCTGCCGAAGCCCGCGCGCCCACGCTGGACCGCTACGACGTGGCCCTGCTGCGCGAACTGCAGGCCGACGCCCGGCTGTCCAACACCGAGCTGGCGGCGCGCATCGGTTTGTCGGCCGCGCCCACGTGGCGGCGCGTGCGCTGGCTGGAGCAGCAGGGCTACATCACCGGCTACCGTGCCGAGATCGACCGGCGCAAGGTCGGCCTGGGTGTGCTGGCCTTCGTGCGCGTGGACGCCGAGCGCAACAACGCCGAGGCCACGCGCGTTCTGGAAGACACCATCCGCGGCCTGCCCGAGGTGGTGGCCTGCCACTACATCAGCGGCGCGGGCACCTTCGAGTTGCAGGTGCTGGCCACCGACCTGGACGCCTATTCGCGCTGGAGCATGGAGACCTTGTTCAAGCTGCCCAACGTGAAAGACCTGCACACCAGCTTTTCGCTGGGCGAGGTCAAGGCCGGCGCCGCCTTGCCGCTGGGGCATTTGACTGCGGGGAGGTGAGGGCCCGCTTGCGGTGCTACGCTTGCCGATTCTCACTGTGCCGTTGCGGGGGCTGATGCGCCGTTTGACTGATGCACTGCTGACCACCGACCCCACGCAGCGCGTGCGCTTGGCGCAGGCCGTGTTGGCGATGGGCCTGATGGCCGCTGGCCTGGTTGCCATGAACTACTTCGCCTGGGCGGGCATAGCGCCTGTGCGTGTGGTGCGCTGGTGGACCGCGCTGGCGCTGGCCGGCATGGTGGTGTTCTTTGTGCTCATTCGCAGTGGCTGGAGCCGCAGTCTGCGTGACCCGTCGATGACCGTGCCGCAGATGGTCTACGCCATCGCCTGCAGCGCGGTGGCCTATGCCCTGTTGGGCGCGGGACGGGGCGGTGTGTTCCCCATCGTGATGGTGATCCTGATGTTCGGCATGTTCGTGGTCTCGCCGCGGCAGATGCGCAGCGTCAGTCTGTACGCCGTGCTGCTGTTCGGTCTGACCATGGCGGTGATGGTCTGGCGGCGGCCCGCCACGTACCCGATGCATGTGGAAATCGGGCACTTCCTGATGGTGGCCACCATGATGCCGGCCATGTCCATCCTGGCCGGCCGCCTGAGCCGCCTGCGCCACCGCGCCCGGCTGCAGCGCGCCGAACTGACCCGGGCGCTGACACGAATCCGCGAACTGGCCACGCGCGACGAGCTCACGGGCCTGATCAACCAACGCCACATTCTCGAGCTGATGGAGCAGGAGCACCAGCGCTGCATACGCTCAGGCCAGACCTTCTGCATTGGCGTGCTGGACATCGACCACCTGGCCGGCGTCAACGAGCGCCTGGGCCGCGACGCCGGTGATGCTTTGCTGCGGGCGATGTCGCTCGAGGCCGCGCGGCATGTGCGCATCTCCGACGTGCTGTCGCGCTGGGACGGCGGGCGATTTGTGCTGTTGCTGCCCGACACCCGCGCCGCCCTGGCGCGCGGTGGCTTCGAACGGCTGCACCAATGCGCCAGCGATGTGCGCCCAACGGGCATGGTCGGCGCGCAGGTCACCTTGTCAGGCGGGCTGGCCGAGCACCACGCTGGCGAGACCGTGCTGCAGACGCTGGAGCGTGCCCGCGCTGCCATGCACGAAGCGCGCAACCAGGGGCGCGCGCGCGTGGTCCTGGCGTGACGGGCCAGCGCCTCGAGGCAGCCGTTTGACTGCCGCGCCGGCCGGCCTGCCGCTTCGCCACGCGCTGTTGGCGCTGGCCGTGGTGGCAGTGTGGGGCAGCAACTTCGTCGTCATGAAGCTGGCGCTGGGCAGCTTGCCGCCGCTGCTCTTCGGTGCGCTGCGATTCGCCTTTGCGCTGCTGCCCGCGGTGTTTTTCATCCGCCGCCCCGCGGTGGGCTGGCGCGCACTGGCGGGCTATGGCGTGCTGATCGGCGCCGGCCAGTTCGGGCTGCTGTACGTGGCCGTCGGCGGACGCGGCTGGATCGCGCCGGGCCTGGCCTCGCTGGTGGTGCAGATGCAGGTGTTCTTCACGGTTGGCCTGGCCATCGTGCTCGACGGCGAACGCGTGCGACCGTTCCAGTGGCTGGCGCTGTTGCTGGCCACGGCCGGCATCGTCGTGATCGCTGCCCACACCGATGCGCAGACAACGCCCTTGGGCCTGGCCCTGGTGCTGGCGGCATCCCTGTGCTGGGCCGGTGGTAACCAGGTCGCGCGCAGCGCAGGCAAGGTGGACATGCTGGGCTTCGTGGTGTGGTCCAGCGCCTTCGCGCTGCCGCCGCTGCTGGTGCTGTCACTGCTGATTGAAGGGCCGGCGCTGATAGCGCAGTCGCTGGCCCGGGCCGACGCCACGGTGTGGGCCGCCGTGCTGTGGCAGTCGGTGGGCAATACGCTATTTGGTTACGCCGTGTGGGGTTGGTTGCTGGCACGCCACCCGGCCGCGCTGGTGGTGCCCATGGCTTTGCTGGTGCCGGTCTTCGGCATGGGCAGTGCCGCGCTGTGGCTGCACGAGCCCTTGCCGGCCTGGAAGCTCGCTGCCGCAGCTCTGGTGATGGGCGGCCTGGTGTTGAATCTGTGGTGGCCGCGCTGGCGCGCCCGCCTGGCCCGCGCTGCCTGAGCCGCTGCGGCCGAACCCTCAGGAGCCCCCAGGCATGTGGTTGTTGATACTCGAAGCCCTGCTGGCGCTGGGCGTGCTGGTCTTCATCGTGTGGTGGACGATGTTCTCGGGCCGCCGCCGCGGCGAGCCGCCGCGCGACGACGGGCCGCCGCGCTGATCAGTGCAGCAAGCTGCCGGGGAACACCAGCGCGAACTCGGCCACCGTGGCCTCGAAGGCGTGGGCGTCGTTAGTCATGCAGAAGAAGGTGCCCTGCATGCGGCCTTGCGGTGTGGCGATGCGCAGCCAACTGGGGTACTCAAACTGCTCGCCGGGCTTGAGCAGCGGCTGGTGCCCGACCACCGCCAAGCCGCGCACGTCTTCACGGTGGCCATCGGCGTCGGTGATGATCCAGTGCCTGGCAAGCAACTGGGCCGTTATGTCGCCGGTGTTGCGAATGGTGACCGTGTAGGCAAAGGCAAAAGGGCCTTCTGGCGGCTGCGACTGCTCGGGCAGGTACTGCACGCTGACAAGGCAGGTGAACTCGGGACGTGACATGCGGGCATTGTAGGGAGCGGTCACGCTGGGGTGTGGAAGTGGGTGAGGAGGCGACTGCCTAGAATCCCGCCATGACCACCTACCGTATCGCCCCCAGCATCCTGTCAGCCGATTTCGCCCGTCTGGGCCAGGAGGTCACGGACGTCATCAAGGCCGGCGCCGACTGGATTCACTTCGACGTGATGGACAACCATTACGTGCCCAACCTCACTTTCGGCCCGATGGTGTGCCAGGCATTGCGCAAGCACAGCACGGTGCCCATCGACGTGCACCTCATGGTGCAACCTGTCGATGCCCTGGCCACGGCCTTTGCGCAGGCCGGTGCCGACCTCATCAGCTTTCACCCCGACGCCAGCGCGCATGTGGACCGCACGCTGCAACTCATCAAGGCCCAGGGCCGCCAGGCCGGTCTGGTGTTCAACCCGGCCACACCGCTGGACGTGCTGGAATGGGTCATCGACCGCGTGGACCTGGTGCTCATCATGAGCGTGAACCCGGGCTTTGGCGGGCAGAGCTTCATCGACAGCGCCCTGCGCAAGGTCGAACGCGCGCGCAAGTTGATCGACCGCACGGGCCGCGACATCCGGCTCGAGGTGGACGGCGGCATCAAGACGGGCAACATCCGCCGCGTGGCCGATGCCGGCGCCGACACCTTTGTGGCGGGCAGCGCCATCTTTGGCCAGACGGACTACAAGGCCGT
>JANOLY010000612.1:0-2649 GCA_031420055.1 Burkholderiales bacterium
GAGGAATACTGCATCAGCGAAGGCTGGGTAAAGGTGCCCGCCGGCAAAACGGTTGATCGCAAGGGGTATCCGCTGCTGATCAAATTGAAGGGCGCGGTTGAGGCGTTTTATCGGTAGGTGGCTACTCTTTGTTCTCGAAAAATTTCTGTAAATCTGCGAGCAGCAGAAGATCGAATTTTTCCCAGCAATGACCGCTTCAGACTGATTGCTGATGGCGAGTGGCGGCAATCGGCCCGAAAGAACGCGCTCGCACGGTGTGGCTTTCATCCAACTGAGGCAATGGACGTGGGTAAGTGACTAGTGGCGCCCCCCCCGACGGGGTGACCACACGCACATGCTTCATAGGAAAGGGCAGCCGTCTGCAACTGAGCGCGACAGCAGGTCACTCCGGTGGTAGCCCGGGTTGGGCCACGTGATCCATGGGCATTATAGAAACGAAAATGGCGACGCGAAATGCTGCGCTGACCCAGATATATTGTCGACAGAGGACAATGGCCTCGGACGGCGGTGCCAACTGCAGTCGGCCCTTATTGGAGTTACCATGCCCAGACCCAACCCGGATGCCGCTTCGTCAATCGTTTCTGCGCTTGCTGCGATGGCTACGACCGAGGCAGGGCGTTCGCTGAAGCGATCCATCGGCAAGGTCCTCGGCGTGAAAGGCTGTTCGCTGGCGGAACTCGTGCTTGCGTCAGACGTGGCAGCGAAGTTTCTCGAGAGCGCCTCTGCCGAACTGCGGGCGCGTGTGAGTTCCAGCACGCGAGACCTGGCGCAAACGCCTTCATTGATCAAGCACTCAGCGGTGCGTGTTGTGCAGGCCGTGCTCTCGGATGACCGGCTTCGTCAGCGCGTCAGCGAACTCGAGCAGAACGTGCGCGTCACGGTCAGTCCGCGGACCCAAAGTGGCGTGCGCTTGCGTCACATGCGCGGCCGTATGGGCGAGGTCTCGCTGGCTGACGCCAAACCCGATGAGGGACACCTCGCCAGTACGGTGGCGTTCCTGCGGGCGGAGGGCTTCGCCATCGAGAGGGTCGGCCGTTTTGGCGTCACGGCGACGGCGCCGGCTCGGCTGGTGAGCGAGCTGTTCAAGGTGCCCCTGGCCGTGGGCGCTGCGAAACGGCCGCCGATCGACCGCGCATTGCGCCTCTTCTCGGCGCAGCTGGAGGCACCCGAGCCCGAGGATCTCTTTGTCGCACCTCGGCAATCGATCTCCGTATCGGGCCTGGACATTCACGAGTCCATCGACGACTTCGTGTTCGTACCACCGCCACGCTCGTCGATCTCTGCGGTGCCCCCGCCGGTCAACTACCCCGTCCTGGACGCTCAGGGGGTCCGGAAGTGCCTGCGTGTCGACTTGCAGTCGCGGGATGGCACGGGCATCCCGGTCGCCGTCGTCGACACGGGCTTCTTCACAGACCACCCGGTCTTCAGGCAAGGTGGATTCGACTTCTTGGCCGTCGACAAGGAGGCGGACGACTCGGGACACGGCACGGCGATGGCGTGGAACATCCTGAACGTCGCTCCCGGATGCCGCCTGCGCGGTTACCGCAAGGATGACCCGTCGGGTGCCATCGAGCGCGCTGCGGACGACGGCGCTCGGATCATCTCCTGCTCATGGGGATGGCCTGACGAACAGACGTTCAACATCCTGCAGCTGAGCATCCGCTCGGTCATCGAAGAGGACGGCGCCACCGTGGTTTTTGCGGCCGGGAACGGAGAGCGGTTCTGGCCTGCGAGCCATCCGCTGGTCGTTGCCGTGGGCGGCGTCTACGCCGACCCGCACACCGGCGCGCTCCAGGCCAGTGACTTCGCCAGCGGCTTCCGAAGTGACGTCTACGCTGATCGGAGCGTCCCAGATGTCAGCGGCCTGTGCGGCCTGGCGCCGCGAGGGATCTACTTGCCAATGCCAGTACCACCAGGCTCATTGGCCGATGTCGCACTGCATGGGCACGCATTTCCCGAGCAGGACGAGACCGGCATCGACGACGGCTGGATCTACGACAGCGGCACCAGCAGCGCCACGGCACAGATTGCCGGCGTAGTGGCCCTGATGGCCCAGCATGCGGCAGCCAAGGGGATGACGCTGTCGCCGTCGCAAGTGAAGCAATGCCTCAAGGGCGCCGCCATGGCGGTTGAGCAGGGCCGCAATGCCTTTGGCGTCCCTGCTGTCGGCCAACCAAATGTTGCCGTCGGGTGGGGGCTTGTCAACGCGCAGGCAGCACTGCAGGAGGTCGACAGACTATGATCCTCACATGTCGCAGCGTCAAGTTAGGGCAACGGTACATGTCACCCCATCCGAGGGGTCGGTAGACGCGCGACCGGAGCCGGAGCGCGTGCAGCGCGCTGCGGATTCGCTGCGGGAGCTGGGGTTCGATGTCGTCCGCGCCGGGCGCTTCGGCGTCAGCGTGCAAGCAGACGCACAGTGCTTCGAAGTGGAACTTGGTGTCGCCCCGGGCCAGATCGCGGGTTCCAGCATCGTCGTTGCTCCGAAGGACAGCTCCTTGAGCGGCCTGGTCGACTATCTCGATATCCTGCCGCCGGCCCATCTCGCAGGCGAGTAGAATTTTTCGCGCTCCCAACGGTGTGGCCGTGTGGCGCCGGCCCGCATCCGATCTACTTGTCGGTCAGCGGAATTCGCTGCGGCCCTCGGGC
>JANOLY010000613.1:0-1515 GCA_031420055.1 Burkholderiales bacterium
CCGAAAAGATATCGGTGCGTGAGCCCACCGCCAGCCCCAGGATCTGCTCGGGCGCCATGGCGCTGGGCGTGCCGACCATGGTGCCCGGCATCGTGCGGTCCTGGTTGCCGTCCGCAACCCGTGCGACGCCGAAGTCGGCCAGCTTGACGCGGCCGTGTTCGTCGATCAACACGTTGGCCGGCTTCTCGTCGCGGTGCACGATGCCGTGTTCGTGCGCAGCGCCCAGTGCGTCCAGCAGTTCGGCCATCAAACGTTGGACCTGCGGCAGCGTGAAGCGCTCGCCATCGCGGAAGGCCTGCGCCAGCTCGCGCCCGCGGATGAATTCCATGACGATGTACGAGACGTCGTCCTGCTCGCCGAAGTCGAACAGCGTGACGATGTGCGGGTGGTGCAGCCGGGCCGCCGCCTGGGCCTCGCGTTCGAAGCGCGCGGCATAGTCGGCCGCCGTGGCCTCGTCAGCCAGAAAACTGCGCTGCACCGTCTTGATGGCCACCGTGCGCGCCAGCCGCGTGTCCAGGCCTTCGTAGACCACACCCATTGCGCCTCGACCCAGCACACGCAGGAGCTGATAGCGCCCGAGCGAGCGGCCCACGAAGGTGTGGTTGTCAGCTGGCATGGCTGGCCAACGGCCCGGTCAGACCCGACCCAGCTGCGCCGCCCGGTCACGCGCCGCGTGCAGCGCCTTCACGAACGCCGCCTTCACGCCACTCTGGTCCAGCGAGGTGATGGCTGCAAACGTGGTGCCGCCCTTGGACGTGACCTGCTCGCGCAGCGTGGTGGGCGACAGCGCGCTTTGCTGCGCCAGCGCCGCAGCGCCGGCAAAAGTGCTTTGCGCCAGCAGCCGGCCCTGTTCGGCTGTCAGTCCCATCTCGACGGCAGCCTGCATCATGGCTTCGAGAAAATAGAAGACATACGCCGGGCCCGAACCCGACAGCGCCGTCACCGCATCCAGGTCGGCCTCGTGCGCCACCCACAGCGTCTGGCCGCTGGGAGCGAACAGCGTTTCGACATCCTGCCGCGCAGCCGGGCTGACGGCAGGCCGGGCGTACAGCCCCGCGATGCCCTGGCCGATGAGCGCCGGCGTGTTGGGCATCGTGCGCACCACGTGCTCGCTGCCACTGGCCGCCACGATGCTGTCGCTGCGGATGCCGGCCATCACGCTGACCTGCAAGGCGCTGCCGATATGCGCTTTGCAGGGCGCCGCGGCTTCGGCAAAGAGTTGTGGCTTGACAGCCCAGACGACGATGGATGCCTGCGCCAGGTTCCGGTCTGCAGCCGCTTGTGCCTGCACGCCGAAGGCTTGGGCCAGCTTGGCGCGCTGCGTTTCAAAGGGCTCGATGACGATGATGTCGGCGGGAGCACGCCCGCTGCGCACCAGGCCGCCGATGAGGGCCGAGGCCATGTTGCCGCCGCCGATGAAGGCGATTACTTGGGTTCTCATGCTCACGAGTTTATGGTCGCTTTGGAATGGCAAAACTGAGTACCGACATTTGCGCGTGCGGCAGAGGGTATGGG
>JANOLY010000614.1:0-2637 GCA_031420055.1 Burkholderiales bacterium
GAAGCCGGCAACGCCGCGCAACTGCGGCGCAACATGGCCGGCCTGGACCTGGTGCTGGTGCCCGAGATGGTGTGGGAGCTGTGCACCCAAAGTGTGCTGGTCATGGAACGCATGCACGGCGTGCCCATCAGCCAGATCGAGCGCATCCGCGAGGCCGGTGTCGACATCAAGCGGCTGGCGCGCGACGGCGTCACGATCTTTTTCACCCAGGTCTTTCGCGATGGTTTTTTCCACGCCGACATGCACCCCGGCAACATCCAGGTCAGCCTGGCGCCGGCCACCTTCGGCCGCTGGATCGCGCTGGACTTCGGCATCGTGGGCACGCTCACCGACTCCGACAAGGAGTACCTGGCCTACAACTTCATCGCCTTTTTCCGCCGCGACTACAAGCGCGTGGCCGAACTCCACATCGAGAGCGGCTGGGTGCCGGCCAACACCCGGGTGGACGCGCTGGAAGGCGCCATCCGCGCCGTCTGCGAGCCGCAGTTCGACCGGCCGCTGAAGGACATCTCGCTGGGCCAGGTGCTGATGCGTTTGTTCCAGACCTCGCGCCGCTTCAATGTCGAGATCCAGCCCCAGCTGGTGCTGCTGCAAAAGACCTTGCTCAACATCGAAGGCCTGGGTCGCCAGCTCGACCCGGACCTGGACTTGTGGACCACCGCCAAACCGTTTCTGGAGCGCTGGATGAACGACCAGATCGGCTGGCGGGGATTGCTCGAGCGGCTGGAGAGCGAAGCGCCGCGTTACGCCCAGTTGCTGCCCGAGCTGCCGCGCCTGCTGCACCGCGTGCTGGAGCGACAAGCCAGGCAGGGCGACGCACCCGCCCTGGTGGCGCTGCTGGCCGAACAGCGGCGCACCAACCGCTTGTTGCAGGCCGTGCTGTGGGCCGCGGCCGGCTTCGTGGCGGGTGCCGTGCTCGTGCGGCTGCTTCTGCCCTGGCTGGGTTGAGCCGGCCAGCCAGGCCGCGCAGCCTATAATTTCCCTTTTCTAATCAACGGTTTAGCGGTTGCCCCCGGGCTCTCGCCGCGTGCCCTCAACGACAGTTCCCACCGCGCCATGCCCATCTATGCTTATCGCTGCGAGTCCTGCGGCCACGCCCAGGACGTGCTGCAAAAAATGTCGGACCCGGTGCTCACTGTGTGCCCGGCCTGCGGCCAGGCCCACTATGCCAAGCAGCTCACCGCGGCAGGCTTTCAGCTCAAGGGTTCGGGCTGGTACGTGACCGACTTCCGCGGTGGCAACACAGGCGCCAAGAAAGACGCCGACGCGGCCACCGACAAGCCCGCCGATGGCAAACCGGCCGACACGCCAGCGGCCGATGCCAAACCGGGCGATGCCAAGGCCGCTCCCGCGCCCGCCGCTGCCGCTCCGGCGCCTGCGCCCGCGCCGCCCGCGGCGGCGCCGTCCACCGGGTCCTGAACCCCAGGTGCTGCGCCCGTGAAGAAGTATCTCGTCGCCGGCTTGCTGGTGTGGTTGCCGTTGGCGATCACCGTCTGGGTGTTGTCCTGGTTGCTCGGTGCGCTCGATGGCGTGTTCGCCGGGATGCTGTCGGCCTCACAGGCGGTGTTGCCCGAGTCGGCGCGGGCCGGCATCGAAAGGCTGCGTCATGTGCCCGGCCTGGGTGTGCTGGCGCTGGGCGCCGGCATGATCTTGACCGGCGTGTTTGTCACCAACATCTTCGGCCAGTGGTGGCTGCGCCAGTGGGACCGCCTGATGGGCAAGATTCCCATCGTCAAGTCCATATACAACTCGGTCAAGCAGGTTTCGGACACGCTGTTCTCCAGCAACGGCCAAGCCTTCCGTGAAGCGGTGCTGGTGCAGTACCCGCGCCAGGGCGCGTGGACGATTGCGTTCGTCACCGGCAAGCCGGGTGGTGAGGTGGCCGAACATCTGCAGGGCGACTGGGTCAGCGTGTACGTGCCGACCACGCCCAACCCGACCTCGGGCTTCTTCCTGATGATGCCCAAGGCGGATGTCATCGTGCTGAAGATGAGCGTCGACGAGGCCTTGAAGTACGTCATCTCGATGGGCGTGGTGGGCCCCGCCAACGGGCCACTGCCTGCGGCCCAGTTGGCCCGAAATTGACGGGGCTGGTCCGGCCCGGCAGCCGGCCAGTCCGCAGGGCTGTGCAAACCAGCCCGACGTCAGCGCCACCCGCCCGCAAACGTCTAGGTCCTCATCCCCAATTCCGCTTGGAGTGAAAGTTATGCGTACCACCTACTGTGGCCAGGTCAGCGAAACGCTGCTGGACCAAACCGTCACCCTCATGGGCTGGGCCCACCGCCGCCGCGACCACGGTGGCGTGATCTTCATCGACCTGCGCGACCGCGAAGGCCTGGTGCAAGTCGTGTGCGACCCCGACCGCGGCGACATGTTCAAGACCGCCGAGGGCATTCGAAACGAGTTCTGCCTGCAGGTCGTTGGCAAGGTGCGTGCGCGCAAGGCCGGCACACAAAACGCCGCGCTGGCCAGCGGCAAGATCGAGGTGCTGTGCCACGAGCTGGTGGTGCTCAACCCCAGCGTCACGCCGCCCTTCCCGCTGGACGACGAAAACCTCAGCGAGACCACGCGCCTGACGCACCGCGTGCTCGATTTGCGCCGCCCCGAGATGCAAAAGAACCTGCGCCTGCGCTACCG
>JANOLY010000615.1:0-3793 GCA_031420055.1 Burkholderiales bacterium
CGGCTACCGCGCCGAAGAGGGCGTGCACCCGGAATCGGAAACCGAAACCTTCATCGCCCTGCGCTGCGCCATCGACAACTGGCGCTGGGCCGGCGTGCCCTTCTACTTGCGTACCGGCAAACGCATGGCCGAGGGCCAGCGCATCATTTCGATCGCTTTCCGTGAGCCGCCCAAGAGCATGTTCCCGCCGGGCTCGGGCGTGGGCGCGCAGGGGCCCGACCACCTGACCTTCGACCTGGCCGACGCGTCCAAGATGTCCTTGTCGTTCTACGGCAAGCGCCCCGGCCCGGGCATGCGGCTGGACAAGCTGAGCCTGCAGTTCGCGATGCACGACACCGGGCACATCGGCGACGTGCTGGAAGCCTACGAGCGCTTGATCCTGGACGCCATGCGCGGCGACCGCACGCTGTTCACCACCGCCGAGGGCATAGAACGCCTGTGGCAGGTGTCGATGCCGCTGCTCGAATCCCCGCCACCCGTGCGCCTGTACGCGCCGGGCTCGTGGGGGCCCAACGCCATCCACCAACTGGTGGCGCCACGGGCCTGGCGGCTGCCCTTCGAACGCGGCTGGCGCGACCCCAATCGCCTGGGCAGCTGACCACGGGTTCACCCAAGGCGATGTCTGGCGTCAGTGCCTTTCTGGCTGGCTGGAATTGGGCCCAATAAGCCAGGCGCGGGAACGGAAATTCGCGACTCGTTACGAAACGTTTTGCCGATTTGCACACGCCGCAATTGGCGCCACCGCTGGCGCCGGAATAGAACGTGTTAAATTCGCGCCCGACGCTTTACTCAATTCAGGGTAATGCGCCATCACCCTCAACTGGTCGCCGATTGAAAGCCGGGCATAGACCCGGCAGACGAGGGAGGGTACAGCGACAGATAACTCTGGAAACACCGATGAAAAAATCCTATACACAAGTCGTCAAGCAGATTGAAGTTTTGAAAGCCGAAGCAGAAAAACTGCGCCGCCAAGAAATGGCCGGCGTCGTTGAACGCATCCGCGAAGCCATCAGTTTTTACAACCTGACCGCCGCCGACTTGGGGCTGGGTGCCAAGCAAGCCAAGGCGCCCAAGGCCGTTGCCGCGCCCGGCAAGCGCAAGGCCAAGGCCGCCAAGGCACCGGCCGTGGTGAAGTACCGCGACGAGCAGGGCCGTGGCTGGGTGGGTCGCGGCAAGCGCCCGCAATGGCTGCGCGACGCGCTGACCACGGGCAAGTCGCTGCAAGACTTCCTGGTCAAGTAAGCGGCCTGCGGGCAAGCCGCCCGGCCAGGTGCCGGGTGGCTCAGGGGGCGGTGGCCTGCCGCACCGCGCGCGACCATTCGGCCATGCGCCGCGCAGCCACGTCGCGCGGCATATGCGGCTCGAAACGGCGGTTGACCTGCCATTGCGCAGCCAATTCGTCCAGCCCCCGAAAAACGCCGCTGGCCAGGCCGGCCAGGTACGCCGCGCCCAGGGCCGTGGTTTCGGTGACCTTGGGCCGCAGCACCGCAATGCCCAGCAAGTCGGCCTGGAACTGCATCAGCAGATCGTTGACGCAAGCGCCGCCGTCCACGCGCAGCTCGATGGGCGCAGTGCCGCCCGCGGCCACGGCATCGGCCGCCATGGCTTGCAGCAACGCCGTGCTCTGAAAGGCAATGCTCTCCAGCGCGGCGCGCGCGATGTGCGCCGCGGTGCTGCCGCGGCTCAGCCCGACGATGGCTCCGCGCGCATCGGCCTGCCAGTAAGGCGCGCCCAGGCCGGTGAAGGCGGGCACGAACATCACGCCGCCCGCGTCGGGCACGCTGGCGGCCAGCGCTTCGACCTCGCTGCTGCTGCCAATGGCATTCAAGCCGTCGCGCAGCCATTGCACGACCGCGCCGCCCACAAACACGCTGCCCTCCATGGCGTATTGCGGCGCCGCTGAAGTCTGCGCCGCCGCCGTGCTGATGAGTCCGTGCGATGACTGCTGCATCCGCTGGCCGGTATGCATCAACATGAAGCACCCCGTGCCATAGGTGTTCTTGGCCACGCCGGCAGAAAAGCCGGCCTGGCCGAACAGCGCCGCTTGCTGGTCACCGGCCATGCCCGCAATGGGTATCGGCGCGCCGAAGAGCGTGGTCTGGCCGAACACATGCGACGACGGGAAGACCTGCGGCAGCAGGCTGTCAGGCACATGCAGCGCGGCCAGCAACTCGGGCGCCCAGCTGTTGTGGCGAATGTCGAACAGCATCGTGCGCGACGCGTTGCTCACGTCGGTGGCGTGCACACGCCCTTCGGTCAATTGCCACAACAGCCAACTGTCGATGGTGCCAAAGGCCAGCTCGCCCTGCGCGGCGGCAATGTGTGCGCCGCTCACGTGGTCGAGCAGCCAGCGCAGCTTGGTGCCGCTGAAATACGGGTCGATGACCAGCCCCGTGGTCTGGCGCACGGCCTCACCCAGGCCGTGTTCACGCAACTGCGCGCACAGCGGCTCGGTGCGGCGGTCCTGCCAGACGATGGCGTTGTGCAGCGGCCGGCCCGTGCGCCTGTCCCACAGCACCGTGGTTTCGCGCTGGTTGGTGATGCCGATGGCGGCGATGTCGGCCGCCGTGAGCCCGGCACGCTCCAGCGCTTGCTGCGCCACGCCGAATTGCGCCGCCCAGATCTCCATCGGGTCGTGCTCGACCCAACCGGGCTGCGGGTAGATCTGGCGCAGTTCGCGCTGTGCCTGCGCGACGATGGCGCCGCTGCGGTGGAAGACGATGGCGCGTGAACTGGAGGTGCCCTGGTCCAGCGCCAGCAGGTGGTCTTTGCTCATCGCGCGTCTCCTTGTCTTGGCGCCTTGGCCGGTGTGCGCTGATTGTGGCCAGGCCCCCGCCGGCTGCTATCCGGGCCGGCCCAAGGTTCCCGGTCCCGGCGCTGCCCGGCCGTGGCCGCGCGCGTTGATGCGCGACACTGCGCACCCCATGTCGCACCGCACCGCACTCATCACCGGAACCCTGTTCGCGCTGGCGGCCGGGCTGATGTGGGGACTGGTGTTTGTCGCGCCGCTGATGCTGCACCAGTACCCGGCCGCGCTGCTGACCTTCGGCCGCTACCTGGCCTTCGGCCTGATCGCCCTGCCCCTGGCCTGGCTGGACCGCAAGCGCATGCGCGAGCTGACGCGCGCCGATTGGATGGAGGCGCTGCGCCTGGCGCTGGTGGGCAACGTCATCTACTACCTGCTGCTGTCGGCGGCCATCCAGCGCGCCGGCGGGCCGCTGCCGACCATGATCATCGGCACGTTGCCGGTGGTGATTGCCGTGTGCTCCAACTGGCGCGACGCCAAGCGCGACGGCCGTCTACCGTGGCTGCGCATGCTGCCGTCGCTGGCACTTATCGCGGCGGGCATTGCGCTGGTCAACCATGTCGAGCTGCAACACCTGCGGCAAGACGCACAGGCCGACCTGGCGGCCTATGCGCTGGGCGCCGTGCTGGCCGTGGGCGCCGTGGCCTGCTGGACCTGGTACCCGCTGCGCAACGCCGACTGGCTGCGTGCGCACCCCGACCGCTCGCCCACCACCTGGGCCACCGCGCAGGGCATCGCCACCCTGCCGCTGGCCGTGGTGGGCTACACCGGCGTGTGGGTCTGGCAGCTCGCCACCCAGGCCCCGCTGGCCATGCCTTTCGGGCCCACGCCGGGTGCTTTCATCGGCCTGATGCTGGCCATCGGCCTGTTCGCCTCATGGCTGGGCACGCTGTGCTGGAACCAAGCCAGCCAGCGCCTGCCGACCACCATCGCCGGGCAGTTGATCGTCTTCGAGACCCTGGCCGCGCTGGCCTACGCCTTCATGCT
>JANOLY010000616.1:0-4662 GCA_031420055.1 Burkholderiales bacterium
GGGCCAGCCCGTGAAAGCGGCGCAGGACGTCAACATCGACGTGCCCGAGGGCCACTTCTTCACGCTGCTGGGGCCCAGCGGCTGCGGCAAGACGACCACCCTGCGCAGCATCGCGGGTCTGGAGCGGCCCAACGCGGGCGAGATCTCGGTCAGCGACGTCGTCGTGTTCAGCGCCAAGCGCAACATCTTCGTGCCGCCCAACCAGCGCGGCTTCGGCATGGTGTTCCAGAGCTACGCCATCTGGCCGCACATGAACGTGTTCACCAACACCGCCTTCCCGCTGCAGGTGGGCAAGAAGAAGTACCGCCGTGACGAGATCGAAGCCAAGGTCATGCGCGTGCTGAAGGCGGTGCAGCTGGACCACCTGCGCAACCGCGAAGCGACCAAGCTCAGCGGCGGCCAGCAGCAGCGCCTGGCGCTGGCGCGCGCGCTGGTGATGGAGCCCAAGCTCTTGCTGCTGGACGAGCCGCTGTCCAACCTGGACGCCAAGCTGCGCGAGCTGATGCGTTTCGAGTTGAAGCGCTTGCAGCGTGAACTGAAGATCACCACGGTCTATGTCACGCACGACCAGAGCGAGGCGCTGGCGCTGTCGCACCAGATCGCGGTGATGAACGCCGGCCGCATCCAGCAGATCGGCAGCCCGCGCGAGATCTACGAGCGGCCGCAGACCAAGTTTGTTGCCGACTTCGTGGGCACCACCAACTTCGTCGATGGCACCGTGGCCTCGGTCGACAGCGAAGCGACCTACTACATGATCGACACCGAACTCGGGCGTCTGCGTTGCTGCTCGGTGGAAACGGTGCGGCCTGGGCAGAAGGTGATCCTGTCGATTCGCCCGGAAGACGTGCGCCTGTCAGAGCAGCCGCTGCCCGCGGGCGAGAACAACATCCACGGCGTCGTGGACCAGAAGGTCTTCCTCGGCGAGTCACTCGACTGGCAGTTGAAGGTGGGTTCACGCATGGTGCTGTCGCGCACCCACCCCACCATCTTCACCCGCATCGGCGAACCGGTGTGGGCCCATCTGGCGGCCGACAAGTGCGTGGCCATGCCGGCTGTGGCCGAACTGAAGGCAGCGGCCTGATCCGGCCCCGAACGCAGCGCGCACCCATGTCCAGCAAAAGGGACTTTGCCCGCGTGCAGCGGCCGGCAAGTACGCCGGCGCCCGTCAAGCCCAAAGAGCGTTGGGGCGGCGATGTCATCGTGGACATGCTGCACCGCTACAAGCTGCCCTACGCCGCGCTGAACCCCGGTGCCAGTTACCGAGGGCTGCACGACAGCATCGTCAACTACGGCGGGAACACGCCCGAGATGATGCTGTGCCAGCACGAAGAGACGGCGGTGCAGATTGCGCACGGCTACGCCAAGGCCAGCGGCACGCCCATGGTGGCCATCCTGCACAATCTGGTCGGCCTGCTGCACGCCAACATGGCCGTGTACTACGCCTATATCGACCGCGCGCCGATCTTCATCGTCGGCGCCACCGGCCCCATGGACGAGACCAAACGCCGCCCGCGCATCGACTGGATCCACAGCGCGCAAAGCCAGGGCCAGGCCGTGCGCGACTACACCAAGTGGGACTACCAACCGACCACGGTCGACGGTGTGCCCGAGGCCATGGCGCGCGCCTACTCGGTGATGATGAGCGAGCCGCGCGGCCCGGTGTACCTGTGCTTCGACGCCTGGCTGCAAGAGCAAAAGCTCGAGCACGTGGTGCCGCTGCCGCCCAAGGGTTATCAGGACGTACCTTCGCGCCTGGCGCCCGACCCCCAGGCGCTTGAGAAGGCCGCGTTGACCTTGGCGCAGGCAAAGCGCCCTGTCATCCTGACCGAATACGCGGGCCGCGACCCGCAGGGCTTTCATGACCTGGTGGCCCTGGCCGAGGCGCTGGGCGCGCCGGTGTACGACCTCAACCAGCGCTTGAACTTCCCCGGCTGCCACCCCTTGAACCTGAGCATGGACAAAACCATGTTCGAGGACGCCGACGTGGTGCTGTGCGTGGACGTGCGCGACTGGGAGCGCCCCACCACCACGCTGGCCAGCACCACGCGCGAGCTGGTCAGCCTCACGCCCAAGGGCTGCCAGTGGATCGACATCGGCTTTGGCGACCTCAACATCAGCGCCTGGGCCATGGACTACCAGCGCTTGCTGTACGCCGACCAGCGCATCGTGGCCGATTCGCTGCTGGCCGTGCCGGCACTGACCGCACTGCTGAAGAAGCTGGCGAAGAAAGATGCAGCCTTTGCCGCGCGGGTGCCCCGGCGTACGGCCAGCACAGCGCGCAAGCACAAGGCGCTGCGCGACGGCTGGGCCCAGGAAGCGCTGCTTGACCGCGACGACAGCCCCATCACCCTGCCGCGCCTGGCCAGCGAGGTGTGGGCGCAGATCGAGTCCGAGGACTGGGTGCTCAGCGCCGGCACGCTGGAAGAGTGGACGCGCAAGCTCTGGAACTTCGACAAGCCCTACCGCCATGCCGGCAAGAGCCTGGGCACGGCCACGCAGTTCGGCATCAGCCTGGGCGTGGCACTGGCACACCGCGACGCCGGCCGCCTGGTGGTGGACATGCAGCCCGACGGCGACCTCATGTTCGACGCCGGTGCACTGTGGGTGGCGGCCAAGCACCGCATTCCCATGCTGGTGGTCATGTACAACAACCGCGCCTATTTCAACGACTGGGAACACCAGATCCGCATGGCCAAGCACCGCGGCACGCCGGTGGACCGCGCCTACATCGGCATGGACCTGGACGACCCGCCGCCCGACTTCGCCAGCCTGGCCCGCAGCATGGGCTGGTATGCCGAAGGCCCGATCGACCAACCCGGCGACGTCGCCGCAGCACTCAAGCGCGCCATCGCCAAGGTCAAGGCCGGGCAGCCGGCGCTGCTGGACACCATCACACAAAAACGATGAGCGGAACCCAACCCTCCGTGGGCGTGATCGGCGCCGGCCGCATGGGCACGCCCATCATCGGCCACCTGGTCAAGAAGGGCTTCACCACCCTGGCCAGCGACTTGAACCCGGCGCGCCAGGCCCCGGTGCAAGCGCTGGGCGCCGGCTGGACCACCGACAACGCCACCCTGGCCGCCGCCAGTGATGTGGTGCTGGTGTGCGTCGGCTTCGACGCCGAGGTGCGCGCGCTGCTGGCCGCAGGCGGGCCGCTGCGCCAGGCGCGGCCCGGCAGCATCGTCGCCATCCTCAGCACCATCAAGCCTGAAACCGTGCAGGAACTGGCCGCCGCCATGCTGGCAGCTGGCACCGGCATCCACGTTGTCGACAGCACCGTGTGCCGCGGTGGGGCTGCGGCCGACAACGGCACGCTGCTCAGCTTTGTCGGCGGCCCTGACGAGACCGTGGCGCGGCTCACACCCGTGCTGCGCGCCTATTCCGCCGATGTGGTGCACACCGGCGGCATCGGCACGGCGCAGGTGGCCAAGGCGGCCAACAACAGCATCTTGTGGGCCTGCTTGATCGCCAACCACGAAGCGCTGGCGCTGGCGCGCCACTACGGCATGGACATCGACGTGCTGCGCCAGGCGTTGATGATGAGCAGTGCTGAAAACCACGCCCTGGAGGTGTGGGGCAAACAAACCATGGCCTGGGCCGAAGACGACATGGTCATCGTGCAGGACATGGCCGCGCGCGCCGGTTTGTCGCTGCCGCAATCCGGCCTGAACCGCGAGCTGTGCCGCGCCCTGAAACCCAAACGTTACCAACTGGACCAATATGGACGCTGACAACAACAAGCCCGCCGAAGTGGCGGCCACCGACCACGCGGTGCCCAACGAGTCGCATTACCACTCGAAGAAGGACCGCGTCTTCGTGCGCGGCATCCAGGGCAAGTACAACCTGAAGACCGAACTCGACCGCCTGCGCGCCATGCCGCGTGTGCGCAAGGGCAGCGAGATCAAGTTCAACGACGGCCCGCAGGCTTTCAGCCGGCATTACGTCGAGCCCAAGGACGGCATCACGCAGACCTTCCACCTGCACCTTGAAGAGTACGGACCGGGCGGGCGCAGCCAGAAGCACGGCCACGTCAACGAAGCGGCGTTCTACATCCTGGACGGCGACGGCTACGAGGTACACGACGGCATCCGCTACGACTGGACGGCAGGCGACATCGCCATCGTGCACAACAACTGCGTGCACCAGCACTTCAACGCCAGCAATGTGAAGCCCGCGCGTGCGCTGGTCATCAAAACCAAGCCGATGTATATGTTCATGAACATGTTGTTCCAGCACCAGGTGGAGCCGCGGCCCAGTGAGCCCGCGCCCGGTGGCGAAGGCTTCAAGTGCCGCGAAGGCGAAGTCAACTTCAACCACCCCGAGGAGACCTGACATGGCATGGACCGAAAGCAAGGCCTGGCTGCAAGGCACCGCCAACCAGGATCTGTACCAGCAACTGCTGGACGACGCGGCGCAAACCCCGGCCCGCAACGCCAAGCGCAAGAAGGTGGTCAAGCCCGCCGACATGCCCTGGGAGATGGCGCGTCAGGGTCTGCTCAAGCATCTGCTGAACCAAGGCATGAACACGCGCATGGAGACGGTGGACGCCTACATGCAGATCATCCCGCCGGGCAGCAAGAGCGGCAAACACCGCCACCTGGCCGAGGAATGCTTGTACGTGGTCGAAGGCCAAGGCTACGACCTGCACCAGGACTGCGATGT